>CAYQXB010000051.1:0-5617 GCA_964421475.1 uncultured Candidatus Saccharibacteria bacterium | reverse complement strand
GACGTTGCGAGTCTTGCGGCGGCTGTACTTATTATCGTTATCTGGACAGTCACAAAATCACCGAGCAATGCAATTGTGTGCGGTGCACTCGTTAATACAATTGGAAAGGCTTTGGTTGCCGTAAAGGTTTACCACCATCCAAACACTGAATATCTACCGACTTGGGTCTGGAGTGTTGTCGGTAGTATTTTTGCTGTACTATCAGTCGGCACACTTAATTCGATTTTGATTTTACCCGGACTTCAAAACGGAATAACCGTTGGCATCATCGCTGCAATTATATATTTTCGCCGCAAAAAACTGACCCAGTAATCACTGCACCGATTGAAAATATTTTTGCTATACTTCGTGCATGCCAATTCGAGATAGGATTCGTGAAACCAAGCACCTGCAAAATAAGTACTTTATTTGCGTGCTCGAAAATCCAAAAGATATCGTCAACATTGCGTCGACACTTCGAAACATATCGGCGTTTGGAGTTGAGAAATTATACGTGATTGGTCACAATAAATTGGTGAAAGATTTTGAAACATCGCGCAGCAACAAACGACTGGCAAATTTAAGCGTCGGGTCAAACAAATGGGTTTTTGTAAAAAACTTTGAAACAACCGAAGATTGCATTGCTCATTTGCGAAAAGATCGCTATACAATTGCGATCACTTCTTCTCATTTAAAAGACCAGGAAAATGTTAATCTTTACGAGGAAACATTCACCCAAAAACGACTCGCCGTGTGGTTTGGCAATGAATCAAAAGGAATTTCTGACGCGGCGATCGAAGCGGCTGATATGTGCATCCAAATTCCAATGGGCGGTATTGTCGAAAGTCTTAACCTTGGCACAAGCACCGGAATCATTCTGAGTTTTATTGGCTACCAACGCCTGCGTTTCATATACGATAATAATAAGGCGCACTTTGCGTCAAAAGGCCTAGCCGATCAAAAAATGAAATCCTGGGAAGAATTCATAAAACCCCCTAGCCCGCCGCAAAAATAGTTACCCCACCACGCACGACAGCCCTCCAATTTGGCTAGGTTTTATAGACCTCTCTGCGATGTCCAACCTTGACTATAAAAACAGTAACGGTTTGTTCCTCCACGATATAAAGAATCCTATAGTCACCCTGGCGTATGCGCCACTCATCTCGCCCCTTTAGACGTACCGCATCTTCTGGATAAGGATCATTGGCAAGTTTTTGAATACGCTCAACAATCCGCCCGACATCTTTTGATGTGATAGACCGAAGATCTTTTTTGCGAACCCTTTTATTGATCTCGATTTTATATGAGGCCATCTGCCTTGATTGCTTTCAAAAATGACTCAAGGCTTTCGGTTGGCTCATTACGTCTTTTTTCAATTGCTTCAATATCCTCGAGATCCTCAGCTATAGCATTGGCCACCGCCCTATCAACATACTCAGACATCGTCTGGTTGGTATCTATGATGCGCCGTTTTAAAGCCCTGCGAACACTTGGACTTAAATATAATGTGGTTTTAGAATCGTCTTTACTCATGCAAGGAAGTATAGCGTTTTGGCGTCTAGACGTCAACGAAGTTATGTTTGACAGGTCGACATCACTCAACTCTCCAAAGAATTCGCCAACCCTAAAGTCTAGACTTTTTTGGTCCAGGTTTGGAAGCGGAAGGTGATGCCGTTTTCGGTTATTGGTTCACTTTGTTCTTTGAGCTCAAATGTGTCTGCAAATTCCGGCAAGAATTTTGTGCAGTGTTGGTCGCCTTCCAGTTGGGAAATTTTGAGATTATCAACGAGGTCGAGCGTGGCTGCAATGAGCCCCGGCCCACCAATCACCCATAAATCGCCATCAAAATTTTTGATGAATTCACGGGCGTCACCAACTAAATCGAAACCTTCGCGCAGTTGCTCGGGCTTGCTGCTGGCAACATAATTTTTGCGATCGCTCAGCGGCTTTTCGAATTCGGTGTACGTTTTGTACCCCATCAGCACGTTGCTATGGATGGTCGAATCCCGAAAGAATGCAATATCGGTTGGCAGTTTTCCCTGCCACGGAATGCCGTGCTCGTTTGCCATACCTCGTTTTTCGTCGATCGCAACAATGCAATAAATCATAATACTTATAATAGCAAAGGACGCACGTGGTTTAGCAAAAAGAAAGAGCCAGTTATAAGTAAGTGTTCTTCTGGTTGTTTTTGTAGTAGCTCAAAGGCTTTTCTAGGATCGGCTTCGATTTCAGTTTTTTTAAATCCGATCCTGTGGGCAGCTTCAGCAATTTTTGTAGAATCCATCGGGGTGCGTTTGGTGTCTTGGTTGCCAGAAAAAGTTGTGACGATAATTGTATCCGAAACTTTGTGTAGTTCTTGTAAACTTTCTTCCAGTGTCACATCTTTATCGCTGACTAAACTCGTCATCAGTGCAAACTTTTGCCCGGGATATATTTGCTGCAAGCCGCCGACAAGCGCGCCGATTTTCTGCGCATTGTGTGAGCCGTCAGTAATAATTGTTTTGCCATTTTTTGTAAATGCCTCCATGCGCGCCGGAACTTTACTATCAGCTGTTGCTAGAATATTGGTGTACTCCAGGTGGTCGCGCTTTGCGATGTAGTCAAACGCAAATCGCGCCAAGGCCCAATTTCGTTTTTGGAATGGCGGCAAATGTTTTGGTGCTTGTTTTATTTTTGCATCTGGCAAAATATGCAGCACGGCGTTTTGCTTGTAGGCAACGCGCGCAAACACTTCCATAATTTCTTGGCTTTGTTTGGCAACAAACACGTGATTATTGGGGCGAATAATTCCAGCTTTTTCACGAGCGATTGACGGCAAATCTTTGCCTAGAAACTTAGTGTGATCCAAACCAATATCGGTAATAATCACAATTTTATTAGAGCTTTGGATTAAATTTGTCGCGTCGATGCGACCGCCCATACCGACTTCGATCACGGCGTAATCAACTTGTTTTTGGGCAAATACCCAAAATGCAAACGCTACCAGCATGCCAAAATATGTAATGTGAATTTTTTGCAGCGCTGGTAAATCAGTAAACTTGTCGAACAAATGCACGAATTCCTTTTCGGGCAGTGGCTGGCTATTTATCTGCGCACGTTCACTCACAGAATCAACGTGCGGCGAAACGGTTAGCCCAACTTTTTGATTGGCCGACTGCAACATTGCACTCATATAATACGAGGTGGATGTTTTGCCACTCGTGCCCGCAACGTGCACAATCTTTGGTTTCTCTTGCGGATCACCAAGTTCGTGCATAAGTTTTTGCATGTCCCCCAACGCAAAAAACCAATTGACGGCTTTGATATCCGGCCGAATTTTTTCTAAGAATTTTTCAATATCACTAAAATGCTGTAGCTTCATCATCATAAAGTTTAAAGGAGTTTTGTTCTAAACAAAAACGCTGGCGCTTAGCTTGATTTTTTTCGTTTGTGACCAAGCCATAAACCAACAATCAGCCAGAACAATGTTACAACTGACGCAATGATTAGTGCCACGCTCGAGCCAAACTCGTAAATAACTACAATCGAAGAAACCGTCACCAGTCCGCCGCCCATAAATGGTTCAAACGCCAGTTGTTTGTAGGCAAAACTTTCGCGGGCCTTGGCTTTGTTGCTCGGATCGGCCAAGCGGTTCATCAAAAGTCCCGTCGCCGTCATGCCCATCGACTGCCCGGTATTAGTCATGGCATTCACAAACCAATCGCGCGGGAACATTCGTGGCCCAAGCACCAGGAAACATCCCAAAATCCAGACAACACCCGAAACACCAATCGTAATAAATAGTGGCAAGTTGCTGCCGATTGCTTCAATCGAAACTGTTGCAACGGCACTGGCAATCAGCAAATCGAGTGCAATCGAACTAAAGATATTTGCCGTGCGGCGCTGAATTAACTTAGACTTATTAATTTTTCGCAAAAATAATTGCACCAACAATCCGCCAATCATCGCTAGCGGGAATAGTGGCAAGTAGGCAAAGAATCGCAAATCCGTAAATGGCCCGATCGATGCGTCTTCGGCCTTTACCAGCCCAGTCAAAATCAGCCAGCCCAAACCAATCGCCACCGCGAACGCAATCAAGTTAATGATGACCGCTTTTGGGTTAGTGTTAAATTTATTGGTTAAACTTACCAGATTATAACCGCTGCGGATCATTTGCTGTTGCTGCTCGTGCTTGAGTGCAATGTCTTCTTTGGCACCATGTTTTCGATTGTAATAATTGATAATGAACAGTCCGCTCAAAATAGCCACGACAATGCTGAACGTTGCCAAACCCAACGCCACGTCTGCGCCCTCTGGCCAGCCCAGCTGCGCAAACGTCGGAGCCAAACCGGCAGCCGTGCCGTGACCGCCCTCAAAACTAATTTCCATCAGCGCACCGGCCAGCGGATTTGTGCCAAACACTGGCGTCAAAAAAAACATCACCAGCGAAATTCCCAACACGTATTGCCCCCATGCCAGCGTGTTACCAAAGGCAATCATCGGACCCGACGACTTCCATACTTCGCTCATTTTTGGGATTACTTTTCCGAGGAATAACCCCGCGAACACAATGCTAATTAAATATTTTGGGAATATAGCCCAGTAATCGGTCACAGCAGCAGGAATTGTTCCGAGTAATTGTGGACCCAAAATTAAACCGCCAATACCCGCGACCAGCGAACTTGGAATAAACAAATTTTGCAGCACCTTTGAGCCACGTTTAATAAACCGAGCAATCAGCAGGATGATCAATAAAACGATAAAACTATCAACAAGTGGTGGCATTACTAGTCATTATATCAAGCTTATGCGGTATTCAAATCATGGCAGACGTAACCAAACAAAAAATCCACGCTTTATTTGGATCCTTGTTTCGTGCGGTATGGTTGCTGAGATTGGAACTATTTTAGATGGAACCGGGCGAGGTTGGTAATCTTTTTGCCGTCAAAAGAACTGACAGTAATCTCGTTAATACTGCCCGCTATATCAAAGCGACTATCGTTGAGCTCACTAGCTAACTTTTGCATCGTATTCTGATCCTTGCTGCCGGCGATCGTGATATGAGGAACATATAAAAGATCCTTGCGATGCTCACTCTCCAGCCCGCCCAGATATAAAACATCGTGCAGCTTTACTAGTTCCGGTATAGGCTCATCTGCCACTAAATGAATCTGAAAAGATTTTTGAAAAGTATTTTCTTCAGTGACTGCTTTGCTCAGCGAAAAGCTAAATGGCTTCGTATCCAAGTCCAAGGATTCAACATGTTTAAGCATTTCTGTCCCGGATAGCTTAGATGTTGGAAAAACGATGGTAAAATGCGGCTCGATCAAAGTGAACTGTTCGTCATGTACTTTTCGTATATTTTGAATCCAATTATTATCGGCTGGAGACATGGAGGGATACGCTGCAACGACATACTGCATAGCCATATCATAGACCTAGAATAACCTGTCAAGCAACTGGAGGTTGGTACGCCCGGCAAGGAAAGCGCACGTGAATCGGTGCGCCGAGATTTCTCGGGCAACCTACTCACGACCGAACTTTAGCTAACGCCCGGCAGAGAGCGCACGTCTGCACTCGTGCTCGAAGTAAACTTCTGTGCGCGAGTTTGACGACCGAACTTCGGCTTCGCCGGACAAGTTCGAATCTCAAATCGAAT
>CAYQXB010000050.1:0-5852 GCA_964421475.1 uncultured Candidatus Saccharibacteria bacterium | reverse complement strand
AAATACAACTGTGCGACGTTCCTGTTTTAACTGCTCAAAATAGTTGTAGCATTTTTGCTGAAACGCCGCGTCACCAACTGCCAATACTTCGTCGAGCAGCAAAATATCGCTTTTGGCCTGAATGGCAATCGAAAATGCCAGCCGAACTTGCATGCCGGATGAGTAGTTTTTAAGTTTCTGATCCATAAATCTTCGCAGTTCGGCAAACGCAACAATCTCGTCATACATTGCAGTAACTTCTTTGCGATTAAACCCGAGCAAAGCCCCGTTTAAAAACACGTTTTCGCGGCCCGTTAGTTCTGGATTAAACCCAACGCCAAGTTCAATAAACGGCGTAAGCTTTCCGTTAACCTGTATGGTACCTTTGGTCGGCACGTAAATACCCGCCAGCATTTTGAGCAGCGTACTTTTGCCCGAACCGTTTCGACCGACAATCCCAAAGAATTCGCCTTCGTTAATTGCAAACGATACACCATCGAGCGCGCGCTGCATTTCGTAGCCACGCTTCCCTTTGCGGAAGAATCCTAAAAACGCACCCTTAACCGAACTCGATTTTTCGTGGGGTAATTTAAAAAGTTTCGAAACGTTTTCGGCCTGAATCGCGATTCTTTGGTTAGGAATTTCCATTAGATATTCTCCGCAAAATATTTACTTTCTCTTCGGAAATACCACAGACCACCCACTAATGTGGCGGCCACAATTCCCAGCGGCACAAGAATCATCAGCGGATTACTGTACACATCGCTAAACGTTACGATCGCTGGGTCGTGACTAATCACAAAATAGCGAGACGATTGAATTGCCTGGGCAATCGGATTGAGCAATATCAGTTTTTGGAGCGTCGTATTATTAACGAGTGTCATTGGGTACAAGATTGGTGTGGCATAAAAACCCGCCTGAATAATGACTTCCCAGATATAACTAACGTCGCGGTATTTCACAAACATGGCGGCCAAAAACAACGATATACCCAGCGCAAACAGATAAATTTCCAGGATTGTAAACGGCAGCAAAAGACTGGTTTTTAAGAAATCGACATGATTGACCAGCATAAAAACAAACACCACGGCCAAATTAAGGAGCAGATTAATAATTGCCGACAAGCTTGTCGAGAACACGATAATCCAACGCGGAATTTTTATCTTACGAATTAAATCGCCGCGCCCAACGATTGAGCCTAAACTCATGGTGGTCATCTCCACAAAGAAGTTCCACAGCACAATACCAAGCAATAAATAAATTGGATAATGCGGAACTTTTTCGCCAATATCAAAAATAACGGCAAAGACGACGTAGAGAATCAAGAACATGAACAACGGGCGCAGTAATGACCACAGGTAGCCCAGCACGGAGCCTTGATAACGAAGCTTGAAATCAGTGCGCACCAGCTCACTAACCAAGGCTCTATTTTCTTTAGAAATTAAGTGTCTCATATTATTTATCGCTCACTAATTATAGGCTACTACACCCTAATTGAGAAATACCAAAAGCGCCTCGCGCAAATGCTATACTGGAAATATTATGGCAAAAAGAAGCGTGCTGCTCGTCTCCCACACAGCCAATATGTTCGGGGGATCGGAGCGGTCGTTGGTTGAAATTGCTCGCTACCTGAAAAACGATAGCGACTTTTTGGTTACCGTTGTGCTGCCACGCGATGGCTCGCTCAAAAAAGTACTGGCAGATTACTCTATCACCACCAAAATTGTGCCGTATGAATGGGCCGCGTTTTCGCCGGAAAGCAGCCGCAGCGCGGCAGTGTCCCACGGGCTGATGTCACTTCCGGGCATTTTTGAATTTCTTGAAAAAGAAAAACCCGACGTTATCATGACGAACACATCGGTAATTCCTTGGTTTGCATGTGCTGCCAGCGAGCTGGGCATTCCGCACTTTTGGTTCATTCGCGAGTTGTTCGGCGATAATGACTACGCCCAGTTACCGGTCAGTTTACCGCAGTATCTAGAGGTTGCGCCAGCCAGTCGGTACTTTACCAATTCACAGACCATGAAAGCGTTGCTCGCCGAGCACGTCGACAATGACATATCAGTTGTTCTTCCAACCATTAGTGACCATGCATTATTTCACACGGCTCGTAACTATAGGCTGCTGGATCCACAGGCGCCAAAACTATGTATCATCGGTTCGATCAACCAGACAAAAAACCAACTCGAAGCGCTCAAAGCTATGAAGATCCTCAAAGATGAGGGACTTACTCCTACCTTGACACTGATCGGCGCCAGCGAACCAAAATATATGGAGACCCTGCAAAAATACATCCGCCGGCATAATCTTTCAGAAAATGTTGTGTTCAAGAAGTACGACGAAGACCCATTCCCGGCCATGCAACGCCACGACCTTTGCCTGCTCACGAGCACGTTTGAAGCATTTGGGCGCGTGCTGGTCGAATCGATGTTACTCGGCGTTGTGGTGATCGCTGCTAATAATGGTGGCGGCAAGGAAATCACGCAGGATGGCACCTACGGGTATGTGTACACTGCCAGAAGTCCTGAATCTTTGGCCAAAAAAATTCGCGCCGCGACTGTCTCGTCAGAGAAACTTGCAGCAAAAGCCGCCGAAGCAAAAGATTACGCGGTCAAACAATTCCTTGAAAATCCGCAGCTTGAGATTCTCGCCAATGCCTTGCGCGAACCGCTTCCTAAAACATCTTCACTCACACAAACCTGGATTGATAAGGAACTTCGGAGCGAGCATACCCAACTTCGCCGTGAACTAACAAATGCCAACGCCAAAATAAGCGCCCAAGCTGCCACTATTGCACATCTTAATAAACACATGAAACGCATGGAGCGCTATCCGGAGTGGCGCGTTGCAATCTTCCCTAGAAAGTTACTACTCAAGCTGCTGCGGAAGTTTGGAATCCGCTAGTACAAAATATATTATTGCTACCATGAAGAACCGCCAATACATTATCGACCGTATCAGACTGCAAAAAGATAGAAAACTTATCAGCGATGTTGATAACGTGCTTTGGTTTCAAAAAAATCCGTGGGATAAAAATGCAAAACCGCAAAATTTTGGTGACTTTTTGTCGCCTATAATTGTTCACCACACGCTTCGCATGCTAAAAATTCAACCCAAGTCTGGACAAAAAAAATTAGCCGCGGTTGGGTCAATTCTGCATTTTGCGCACGATGGCGATGTGGTGTGGGGTTCGGGTATCAACGGCAAAGTGCCCGCACAAAAACACATGTTTACTGATTTGGATATCCGGGCCGTGCGCGGACCACTCACCAGAAATTTCCTCATGCAACGCGGCTTGGATGTTCCAAAAAAATATGGCGATCCTGCTTTGTTGTTGCCAAAAATTTTTCCAAAGCTGCAGGCGCGACCACAAAAAGGTAAGATAATTTTTATTCCTAATCTAAACGACCTCCCGTTGATTTCAGAGATTCCAGAGCACATTCAGTTAGTCTCGCCGCTAGCTCATTACAAAAGAGTGCTCGACGAAATACTATCCAGCGAACTCGTCATAGCATCTTCATTGCACGGTATTATTATCGCCGAAGCTTTTGGAGTACCAGTCCGTTTTGTCATGCCGGCGGGCGGTGAAACAATCGACAAATATCAAGATTACATTGAAGGAACCGGGCGCAAATTAACAACAATTCCAGCGCCGTTCAATCATGAACCACTCTCTAAAAATTCCGGAGTAACACTGCCGCCGCTCGAGTTTGATGCGACAACTTTATTAGACACCTTCCCGCGCGATATTTATACTTAGCCTATGTCTTCTGCGCCGACACAGTTCCCAACGTTCTTCGACCTAAAAGGCAAACAACCGGGCATTTTGTATGTTCCCGCGTTTACGTCCAACCCCTATCAAAAACTGTTTTACTCGGCGGTTAATAAACAATTCGGCCTGCAGATTATTGGTATCGAGCATGAAGATTTTAGTCGCGAGGCGCTCGAACACTATGCGGCTTCGGCAAAGATTTTGCACCTTCACTGGATGCATGTTTTTATCGATCCGGATAATCCACTCGTGTTTGATGCTTTTCTGAGGAATCTGGTGCGAGCAAAAGAACTGGGCTACACAATTATCTATACGGTTCATAATCTTGTCTCGCACGAGAGCAAATCACCGAGCTATGAACGCAACTGCTACCAAAAAATTGCCGAGCTTTGCGATGGGCTGTTGGTGCACAGCAAAAATACAGTCCGTATTGTTCACGAAACGTTTCGTGTCCCCACATCAAAAATATATATTGTTGAACATGGCAGTTACCAAAACTGGCACCCGATTACTGATACTCGCCGCTCTGCGCGGAAAGAACTTGGCATACAAAATGATGAACTCGTCTTTTTGTTTTTTGGCATGCTTCGTCGATATAAAGGTATTGGCTCACTGTTAAACGCCTACCAAAAAGTTTCGCGGGAAACACACGCCAATACTAGATTGATTATTGCTGGCGATCTGCAAGATCATTCCGTAGGCAAAGCAATACAGCGCGCTACTTCAAAAGATCCTTCTATCAGTACAATTACAAATCGAGTGCCCGACGCAGAAGTTGCCCGATTATTTCTTGCTTGCGATGCAGTTGTTTTGCCGTTCACAAATATGCTTACGTCCGGATCAGCAATTTTAGCCTTATCTTTTAAAAAGCCGGTTATTGCGCCGAACATAGGCAACCTGCCAGAACTCATCAACAGCGATATTGGCTTGTTATACACCAAGTCGCAGAAGCTTGAAGGATCAATGAAAGAAATCGTTCGTCGGTGGGAGCATAATCATGATCTGGGATTTAGTGACGCGGCTTTTCGCGCAAAGCTTCGCGACCTTACCTGGGACAGGATCGTAAAAAATGAATTTGGCGTCGTTCTTAAACTAACGCCAGCGAACGATTGGCAAAAAACCGCCGCCCGTCTGATGAAAGAAAGCAACAGAGATGTTCGAAGGGCGTACTGGGCGCGTAGGATAAAATTTGCTGTTCGGCACCCACTAACAAGTGCACGTCTTGTTTTTGCCAAACTTGCCGGCAGAATTTTCGGGCGAAGTCGTTCGTAGCGATATCGAAAAAAAGCAAGCTCAATAGTTTATACTTAAGGTGTTACCAGGTTTTAGTTATGAAAAATATTTGTGTCATCATCCCGAATTGGAACGGTAAGAACGTTGTGCTGCATGCGCTGCGGTCTTTGCAGCAACAAACTTTGGCGCATCACGTGATTGTTGTCGACAACGGCTCCGAAGACGATTCGGTGGAAGCAATCAAAAAACGATTTCCCCAAGTTGAGGTTATAGCGCTGACCCGAAACCATGGCTTTGCTGGTGGCGTTAATGTTGGCATTCGAAAAGCACTGAAAGAAAAGTTTGCATGTATTGCACTGCTTAACAATGATGCTGTTGTTGATCGGTCCTGGCTCAAACATTTAGTCGCGTCTCTGAAGGATCGCCCCGATGTCATGATCGCGACGGGCAAACTATTGCGAAACGACCACAAACACTTTGATAGCACCGGCGAGTTTATTCGCCACTCCGGAATGCCGTTTCCGCGCGGACGTGACGAATCCGATCGCGGACAGTTTGACCAAGCCGGTTTTGTATTTGCAGCCAGCGGCGGAGCCAGCGTCTATCGCAGTCTGCTGTTTAGAGAAATTGGTTTGTTCGACGAAGATTTCTTTGCCTATTTTGAAGATGTTGATGTGAGTTTTCGCACGCAACTTGCCGGCCACAAAGTGTGGTACGAACCGCGCGCAGTGGCGTATCACCGAATTGGCGAAACCAGCAAAAAACTGGGTGGATTCACGCGCTATCATAGCGTCAAAAATTACATGATGCTCTACAATAAAAATATGCCGGGTGGTTTGTTCTGGACTCGAAAGCCGCTATTCTTGGC
>CAYQXB010000049.1:0-5892 GCA_964421475.1 uncultured Candidatus Saccharibacteria bacterium | reverse complement strand
AAAGCTGCCGAATTGGGATTGGTAGACGCCGGATGAGTTGAATTTTTGGACGCGGTTGTTGTTGGTGTCAACGACGTAGATGTTGTCGGCGGAATCAGTAGTGATGCCGTTGGGATTGCTGAACTGGCCGTTGCCAGAGCCAAAGCTGCCGAATTGGGATTGGTAGACGCCGGATGAGTTGAATTTTTGGACGCGGCGGTTGCCAGCGTCAGCGACGTAGATGTTGTCGGCGGAGTCGGTGGTGATGCCGTTGGAATAGATGAACTGGCCGTTGCCAGAGCCTAATGTGCCGAATTGTGAGACATATTCAGGTGGGGTGGAGGGGTCGGCAGCTTGGGTTTTTTGGGATGGGAAGGCTATGAAAGAAAGACTTAGTATAAATAGTAAGCCAAAGATTAGCCCTTTTGTTGTTAGTGCTGTTAGTTTTTTCATTGTTACCCTTTAAACGTACACATACGTCATTGCCCTTAACGTTATTACTCTTATGGTAAAAGATGTGATGGGATGTGTCAATGCTTAGTTGCGTTTGAGCATCGAGCGAGACTCGCAAGCAGTCGACACAGCAGTCCGCCAAGAGCAATAGTTGGCTGGCAGCTCTGCTGGCAAGCAAGCTATTGTGGCCCAGGACTACTGGTGTTTCTTGAACCAGTCGAGGTAGTACTGAAGTTCGGCGATAGAACCTTGAATGTCCTCAAACGCCCGGTGAACATTTGGTTTTTTAAAGTCGAGCCCGTGCCGCCCCATCATGAACACCTTCCAAGCGCTGACGTCGAGCATGCGGTAATGCAGTTTGAGATCGAGCGCTGGCATCCACTGTTTAATGAACATACGGTCGTTATAGATCGAGTTGCCGCCCAAAATTGCCATGTCGTCGCCAAAATGCTCTTCGACAAGTGCAATGAGTTCTTTTTCGGTCTCGGCAAGTGGCTTCCCTTTTTCGAGGTTTTTAATAAAGTGATCTCGGTTGGCTGGGAATTCCTTCCACCAAATATTTTTTTGCATGCGATCGACCACTGTTTTATGCGGCTGTTTGATACACGCCTCGTAAGTGGCGAGTGTCTTAAAGTTAAAATCGGTAATCTCAACAGCAACTTCTAAAATGACATCCTTGGCCGGTTCCAGCCCCGTCATTTCTAAATCCATCCACAAAATCTTGCTCGGAATTTTATTTTTGTCCTTCACCGCGTTAGAGCCTCTATGAAATATTTTGAACCATCTTTAACATATGGTCGATCACTGAGATATCTATTGTACATGGTGGCTCCAACGTGATTCATTGCTGGTTATTATACAGCTTTCTGGGAGTTTGGCTTAAAATCGAGGCTCACCGAGTTGATGCAGTAGTGTTTGCCGTTGGGCGACGTTTCATCGGGGAATAAATGGCCGAGGTGGCTGCCGCAGTTTTTGCAGGTGACTTCGACTCTAGACATGCCAAGAGAATCGTCATCTTTGAGCTCGAGCGCATCATTGTTGGCCGCCTCCGAAAAACTTGGCCAACCGATCAAACCCGGCATGGTCGATTCATATTTTGCGTCACTTTTAAAAAGCTCGGCGCCGCAGGCCGCACACGAATACATTCCTTGTTCGTTGAAATCCAAAAACTTACCCGTCCCCGGCGTTTCAGTCCCCTTTTCGCGCAAAACCCGATACTGCTCCGGAGTCAGTTTTTTCTTCCACGCTTCATCCGAAAGCTTCACTTAGCCCTTTTTCTTGTCGAGTTTATCAAGCTTGAGCCACTTGAACGTAAAGTAGATAATCGCCGCTAAAATCAAGAAGTTAATCAGCGCAAAAACAAATGCTCCCCAAAGAAAAACCGCCTGGCGCGAGCCAACGTCAACGGTCAGCGTCATTTTTGTTAGGTCGCCGCTATTACCAAGAATAAGTCCGAGTAATGGATTGATAAAGCTAGCGCTCATTTGATCAACCAACGCTTTGGCTTGCGCACCAATGACAAACCCAATCGCCAATCCAACAACACCTTGAGTGCGAATAAATTCGACGAATCCGCCAAATTCAGCTTTGGTACGATTGCTCAGTTTTGCAACTACCCGACGCTTCCGAGTCGTTGGTTTTTCGTCGGTTTTGGTTGCTGATTTTTTCTCTGTGTTTTCTGCGTTTTCTGTCATAAGGGGATCTCCTTCTTTACGATCGAAAGCTCGCCTCGGTCACAGTTTACAGCGAACTATCGGAACAGTGCTAATACCCCACCCGTTACCGCCAATGCTACCACATCTCCGACCGCTGTGATCAAAAAATGTGTCGATGATCGCTTTTCAAACAATTTGTGCATACCGTTGTTCGTCACCAAAAAACCGCCGGCGACCAGCGCGCCAAGCATGGCACCGTTTGTAAATCCAGACAAGTGCAAGACATCAACGAGCACTGCAAGTGCCGTTGTACTGATGACAATTGTAATCGCGGCAGTCAGCAGTACGACATTCATGTTCTTGTTGTCTTTAAGGTCTTTGTCTTTTAAGCCGACAGCTTTTTGCCATGGCTTGCCCAGCGCTAATTTTGAATACCACACCGCATTGACTGCAAAGCACGCCGCTGATGCCAGCAACACTGCAGCCCAGTTTAATTGTTCAATATAATCCATGAGCACATCCATCGCCCACTCCTTTGTATGTTAATTATGGTTGTATTGTAGCAGAAATTAGCGTAAGCGTTTTGGAGCAACAGCAGCTTTTACATTTTGTTCGGAGCGGTGATGTTGAGGATTTCGAGCCCGTTCTTGAGCGTGTCGGCGTATTTTTTTACTAACGGCACGCGGATTGCTTCGCGCTCGTCGCCAACCACCCGACTCTTCTCGTAAAAACGATTGAAAGTTTGCGCCAGTTCGTACAAATACGTACAGATATGATGCGGCATGAGTTCAGCGGCACTTCGATCAACAACTTCAGCGTATTCGCCTAGTTTGCGCACCAAACTGCGCTCGCCTGGTTCGAGTTTCGAATCGGTAATTTGTACTTTGTAATCGGTAATTTGGGATTTCGCCAAAATGCTATGCGCCCGGGCATGCGCGTACTGCACATATGGTCCACTATTGCCTTCCATGCTAACTGATTCTTCCGGATTATAAATAATATCGCCGCCGGTGCGCTGCTTAATAAACGCATATTTCACCGCCGCTAACGACACCCGCTCGTCGTACGCACCGCTCACTTTCTTTTGCGCCTCTTTAGCCGCATCGAGCACATCCACCGCTCGCAAAATATTTCCTTTGCGCGAACTCATTTTGACCCCGCCTTTTAACTTCACGATTCCATGCGTTAAATGCGATGTTGCCGTCACAAGTTCTGGCTCAAATTGCTCAATTGCTTTCAAAACCACAGCCATATATTGTTCTTGTTCATTCGCCGTAATGACTACGGATTTATCAAAGTTATAATCTTTTTTCTTCGCGAAAATCAACCCAACATCCTTGGCTTCGTACGTTGGCAACCCCTCTTTGTTGATGAACACGCGAGTGTGCAGACCATGTGGCTCACCACGGAAAATTACCGCGCCATCCGATTCTTCGAAGATTCCCTTTTGGATATGGCTTTTTACAATCCTAAGCCCAGGTGCCGCGACTTCGCTTTCAGGATAATACTTATCAAACTTGCTGCCGATTTGCGCGTAGAATTTGTCAAAATACTCATAACTCCACGTGCGACACGTCCAGTACATTTGCGCAAACTTGGTCTGTCGGTCATTTTCGGCGTGGAGTTGGTATACTTTTTTGTTCAAAGCAATGATTTCTTGCTTAGCTTTGGGGTCATCGTCGTAAATATTGTTGCCTTCAACGTAGCGCGCTGCCATCCAGTTGGAACGATCTTCTTCTGGAATTTCCGCCAATTTATCGGGATGTTCGCCGCCAAGTTTTTGCACAATTGCCCACATGGTTTTGCCGACATGCAAACCAACGTCACCGCCAAAGTTAACGCGGTAAATCTTGCCCCCAGCCGTTTCGAGTAGGTTAGCGATTGCGTCGCCTACAACAGAGGTATATAAATGCCCGGCGTGTAATACTTTGAACGGATTTGGGTCAGAATATTCGGCGACAACAACTTTGCCTTTCAAAGTTTGGGCGGGTTTGGTTTCAGCAAGTTTTAAAAGCGTTTCGTCGTTCAAAGTGATATTGATAAATCCCGGGCCGGCAATTGTTGCAGTGATATCTTTTGGTAATTCGGCAATAATTGCTTCGGCGACTTCGCGAGGATTTTTGCTAACTTTTTTAGCGAGCTGGAGCGCAACATTGGTAGCAAAATCGCCGAATTGTTCGTTGGGGCGCGTCAAAATTACGTCGATGTCCTCGCCGAACGCTTTGTGTACCGCTGCGTGAATACTTTGCCTTACCTGCTCCATAACAGATGTATTGTAGCAGAATTAATTCACAAATCAGGATTTTTTGGCTAAACGCAGCGAAGCAATCAGCTCATAAATCACCGCGTACGTGGCGGCAATAATAACAGTGTACGTCAGCGTAACCGTAAAAGTTTGGACGTGCACAAACGGATTTAAAAACCGTTCCGAGAGATCAAACAACAAACCAGCCGGGTTCACCACTATGTCCCAGGTATTCCACCGTAAATAGCGACCGAGGTAAATCGCAAAGCCACAGCTTAGAAAAACCAATCCGATCATAGTATTCGCCTGCCAGGTTTTCAAACGCTTCAGTAGTTGCAAATGAATCATATAAGTGCTGATATAACCAAGAATCAATCCGTTAAATACAAATGACAGCAGCATCGCCGAATCATACAGCACTGACGTTTCACCCGAACTTTGAATATGAATCATGTCGCTCATCAGATAAAAACTATTCGGCAAAAAACCCAACCACAGCGCGGTCAAACCCAGATTTTGCCAGTGCAGCCAGCGTTTTTTCTCGAGGTTTAACCGCAACCCCAGCGCAAATACCACCGGTAACCACGCCAAAAATAAATTCCACGGCAAAAACCCAAAACGCACATTCCCGGCCACGGTCATTCGAATCAACAGCAGCACGATACTAATCATCGACGACAAAAATAGCACTACCAGAATTCGGATTGTAAACGGCAATTTTACCTCTTTCATGTAATCATTATACCGCGAGTCGAACAGCGTGCGTTATACTATTAGTCTATGGACAAGTTGCTCGACGCGGTCAAAGCAAATGTGCGCAAGCCAATTCGGGTGTTCGCGCGCATGCTCAACACCGCGACTGGCGGCACATTACATCCGAACGCCGTAACATGTTTTGGGCTGTTGATGCATCTGCCGATCGCGTATTTTATTGCGCAGGGCGAACTGGTATTCGCAGCGATTTTACTGGTTGTATTCGGATTATTCGACGCGCTGGACGGAGAGCTGGCTCGCTTGCAAAAACGCGCCAGCAACACCGGTATGCTGCTCGATTCAATTACCGATCGTATGAAAGAAGTGATTTTATACGGCGGGATTGTATCGTATTTGTTGAGCCAGGGCGCTGACACGTCAGCAATTTGGGCGATTTTTGCTTTGGGTGGTTCGATGCTCACCAGTTACATCAACGCCTGGGGTGACGTCGTGATGAGCAAAGCCGGCGCACGCAATCACAAAGCCAACGAAGGATTCCGCGGCGGTTTGATGCGTTTTGAGGTTCGGATGTTTCTGCTGGTTGTCGCCCTCTTTGCTAATCAGCTCCGCGTATTTGTGGTAGTGATCGCAATTTTGGCGTGGTTTACCGCCTTCCAGCGATTGGCTTTAATTATCAGAAAGTTAGGGCATGTTTAGAGTCGATCTCCATTCGCATTCCAGTGCTTCGCCGGACGGCGGCATTACACCCGAGCAATACACGCAGCTGCTGTCTGACGGCGTAATCGATTGCATTGCCGTGACTGATCACAATTCGGTGGATATGGCGCTACGCTTGCGCAAACTGCT
>CAYQXB010000048.1:0-5976 GCA_964421475.1 uncultured Candidatus Saccharibacteria bacterium | reverse complement strand
TCGAACGCTTCTATTTGTTAAGAGTCAGTAACTAGCAATGTCGCAGCATAACCCTATTTTCTAATTTCTAGTTTCTGTTTGCTTTTGCTTCCTCCTATTTCCTAATTCCTGGTTACTTGTTACGCTTCTTGTATGTATTTCAAAAGTAGGTCAGAGGCTGGCAAATTACTTGCAGCTACGTTGACGCCAAAATATCGGTACGAAAACTGTGCGGTGGTGGCGCTGTCGGACGGCGGGGTTATTATTGGGGCCGAAATCGCCAAAGCGCTGCACTGCGTGCTAACCATGCTGCTGACCGAAGAAATCAAACTGCCGGGCGAACACAACGCTATGGCGGTGATCGATCAGGACGGCAAGTTTACGTATAACAATATGTTTTCGGCGGGGCAACTCGAAGAATACACCGGCGAATACCACACCTACATCGAACAAGAAAAACGCGAGCGCTTGCACAACATGAATCGCTTACTCGGTAGCGGCGGGCTGATCAAACGCGAATTTTTATATGGACACAACGTCATCTTGGTTTCCGACGGACTGCACAGTGCGCTGTCACTCGACGCCGCCTACGAATTTTTAAAGCCAATCAAAACCGAAAAAATCATCGTGGCGACGCCGCTGGCAAGCGTGCTGGCAGTGGATCGTATGCACATAATCGCCGACGAGATCACTTGTCTAAATGTCGTCGAAAACTTTATGAACACCAACCACTACTACGATAATAATACGCTGCCGCCACACGCAAAGATTATTCAAACGATTAAAGATATCGTGCTTGCCTGGGAGTAATTTCGACTATAATAAACCTATTAGTTTGATGGGGATCAACATGAAATATTCAGCCTACAGTGTTCGGGAGCGCAGCCAGCCGCCGCGTCGCAAAAAGATTGTGATTATTGCCGGCGTATTTTTATTGCTTGTGCTGGTACTGATTGTTTGGTTTGCGTTATTTCGGACAAAGGCTGTTGCGCCAACGACCGATAATACACCAACGGCGGCAACTAACAGTGCCGATGCACCAGAATCGCTGAGCGGAACATATCTTTTTAGCGGCACAATTGTCATGGCCCGCGCCGTCGAAAAATACGCCAATGGTGATTACGCCCAACCGTTTAGCAAGTTCAACACGTTTAATCCAAAGCAATACGATGGCTGGTTGGCCGATTGGGAATGTCCGACCGATGGTGACACGGTGATTCCGTACCAGCAACAAATTGCCAATCTGCAGTTTAATTGTCGGCCAGAATGGTTGCCGCAGATTTCTAAATATTTCAATGTCATGAATCTGGCCAATAATCATAGTGGCGATATGGGTGCCGAAACGTTTGTTAAAACCCAAAATTACCTCACGAAAGCGGGGATTCAAGTTGTTGGGAACTACGACCCTGGGGTCCAAAAAGATGTGTGCGAGGTAATTGCGTTGCCAGTACGGGTGAATATGCCCGACGATTCAACCAAAAAGGGAACACTGCCGGTGGCGTACTGCGCGTGGCATTATTTTGAGCGCGAACCGCGGGCTGGGGAGATCGAAGCGATGCAGCAATACGCCGAAGTCATGCCGGTCTTTGGGCTGATGCATGTGGGTGTTGAATATGTCGCGAAAGCTGGCGCTGACCAAGAAGCCGTGGCGCACAAAATTATCGATTCTGGCGCCGAATTTGTCATTGGAAACTCGCCACACTGGGTGCAAAACACCGAGGTTTACAAAGGCAAACTCATTGCATATTCCACCGGGAACTTTATTTTTGACCAGCTCGAATCAGAAACCAATCGTGGTGCTAGCATCGAAGTAGCTGCCAAAATTCCGTACGACGAAAACGTGGCACAGTGGCTCGAACTTGGCGAATCATGCAAAAAACAATACGATGATTGTTTAGAAAAAGCCCGCGCGCAGGGTCTCAAAAAAATTACTATGAACTTGAGTTACGATGTCGTTGCCAACACCAGCGGCGTGCGCACCGTCACACAAAAAGCACCCGCGCCTATTCAGGCTGCTGTTGAAGCACGCATGAACTGGGCTCAAACACGCAAGGAGCTAGAACAGGCACAATGATCGAATACGCCAATAATCAACAACCGAAGCGCCCCAGTAAGTATAAAAAGCCGCTGATGATCGCGGGCGTTGCTTTGGTATTGCTGCTCGGTGCCGGTTTGTTGCTGTGGTGGTGGCGTCAGGACGCGGGAGCGCCAATTCCGCAACCAGTGCCTGCGGCTGTCGTAGAAGATACGGCGCCACCAACTGAGCCAGAAGAAAAGCCTCAGCCAGATTTTGACAGCGCGGCGATAGAAAAAGCAGTGGACGACTGGGTGAGTACGCACCAAGGAACGTACGCAGTTGTCGTGACCAGCGAAGCTGGTAAAACAATTGCCAACCACAGCGGCGACAAATCGTTCTTTGCTGCCAGCCTGTACAAGTTGTATGTTGCCTACGAGGGCTATCGTAAAATCGATGACGGCACGCACAAACTCAGCCAGCCGTACTTGAACGGCTGGACGCGCGGCGAATGCCTCGACAAAATGATTCGCGAAAGTCACAGCCCGTGCGCCGAAAAACTGTGGACCGAGCTCGGCCACGATAGCCTGGACGCCAAAATGACCACGTATGGTTTAACAAATACTTCAATGACCTCAATTACCACGAGTGCGCACGATGCGGCGGTCATGCTGGCGCGTATTCAGACCGGGGAAGGGTTAAAACCTGCCTCGCGCCAAAAGTTGCTGGCGTCCATGCAGGCGCAAATGTACGACGATGCGCTCAAAGCCGGCTTTGCCAACCAAACGGTGTATGACAAAGTTGGGTTTCGGGAACAGGTTGAGTATCACGACGTTGGGATCATCAAGTTTAAAGACGGCCGGGTGTTAATTGTGTCGGTATTGACCCAAAACGTGGGCACAAAAAATATCGCCGGACTTGGCGCGGCAATTGCTACGGCTGCAAAAAAGCCTTGAGTGTTTTCAGATCGCGCAACGTAATTTTGGATTGATGATTGCTGAGCAAACCTTTTTGTTCGAGCCGTGACAGTTCGCGGTTCGTGGTCTCGCGCGAGGCATTGATCGAGCTGGCAATATCCTGATGTTTCAGCGGCACATCAATCAGGTAACCATCAGCAGTTTTTTTGCCAAAACGAGTACACATGGTTAGCAAAAACGAAATAAGCCGCTCGCGAACCGAACGGTATTCCAAATTGATAATTCGCTCGCTGTGCAGCTGATACATCTGAATAACAATATCCATGATAGCCGGAATAACATCGGTGTTTTCGTGAATTTCTTTGGAGTAGATTTTTTGATCGACTCGCCAGACAGTTGTTGGTCCCAAAGCTTCATAAATAATGTTGCGACCATGACCCGTCAGACCGCGAATAAGCGGGAAGATCTCGCGGGGTTTTCGAATAATCAGGAGGTTTTCTTCGCCGTATTTGGTGATGTCGTAGGCTTTTACCAAACCCTCTTCAATGTAAAAAACGCCACCGGGCGTTTCGTTAGGGCGAATAATAAATTCGCCTTTTTTGTATGTCAGTTTTGTACCGCGATGAAAAAGCTCCACCAGTGCCCGTGCTTGCTTCTCCGAGGCCAACATAGATGTATTATGCTACGCGAACCCTAAGAGGCGCAAGTTTTTATTACAAACCGCGCGTCATAAGTGTGACAAAAGTCGCTCGCATGAAGTGAGTAGAATTACAGACAATTTTTGCCGCTCAGCGCATACTGAAAGTACCAATCAAACTAAGGAGGTGCGATATGGTCGAGCTAAAAACCATTGAGCAAATTTTAAAGCGTGATGGGACGACATTCACTTCCTTCAGTATGCCAGAGATCCGCGAGCTTCAGCATATTTTGACGCCAAACGAGAACATTCAGTTTTGTCTGAGCGGTCGCTACGAAGGCGGATTTGCCGTTTTTTGTGCCACCGATTTGCGGCTTCTGCTTGTTGACAAAAAATTCATGTATCTGACCATCGAGGATATTCGCTACGACATGATCGTCGAGGTCGATTACAACTACCGATTGCTGGATGCCACAATCAGTGTCATTACGCCCAATAAAACCCTGCGTTTTGTGAGCACCAAGAAACAGCCGCTGCGCAATGTGACGACGTATGTGCAGCACCGAGTCATGGAGCTGCGCCAGCACCACGTTGGTATTCCACAGCAAACAACCGAGCAAATTATGGCGGCCAACGTTGCGCCAGTGCAGCCAGTCGCAGCGGTAGCAACGATTCCAACCGCCGATTCTGGTCCGCTTGTCAGCGTGCAAAAAGTCGAAAAAGAACCAACCAAACAATTTGTGCCAAAATTGCCGCTGAAGAGTATGCGCGGCATGGGGGCAGATACGGTGCGCCAAATCGTGAATCCGTATACACAAAATTCACTTTCGACCCGGAGACGAGTTTCCCGCTTTTACCCGTCGTAGTTGAAGATATTAGTACGTGTATTTGACACAGTACCAACTAGACACGATCGATACAGATATGTATAATTTAAACATAAGCTTCAGTATATTTTACGTAATGTAAGGTATGCAGCGGTTTGAGTGAGAGAAATAAATAGCAAATTGTTTATATTGAAAGGATCAATTGTGAACATGCCTTCGTTGGTAGCCTCAAAGTTTTTCTATAAATTTACCATTTCAAGCATAGTACTAACACTGCTTTTGGGCATGGTTTTTACTACTGTTAATGCAGCGGTAGACTCTACTACTTCACCAGACTATGTGGGCCAATGGGGGAGCGAGGGCGCTGGCGATGGTCAGTTTGAATTTGGAGGAGAGGATGTTTTTGGTATGGCTACCGATTCATCCGGTAACATCTATGTCGCAGATACCGGTAATCACCGCATCCAAAAGTTCGATGCTAATGGCACCTTTCTAACAAAATGGGGTAGTTACGGCTCAGGAAACGGTCAACTTAAGAGTCCTAATGGCATAGCCATAGACTCCTCCGATAATATTTACGTTACTGAGACGAGTGTCAACAACCGCGTTCAAAAATTCGACACCACTGGTAATTATTTGACGAAATGGGGCAGCGGCGGCACGGGAAACGGTCAATTTAGCTATCCTCGTGGCATAGTCATCGACTCATCGGATAACGTCTATGTCGCGGACGCCAACAACGGCCGCATCCAGAAATTCAGTTCCACCGGCACTTTTTTGTCTAAATTCGGTAGTTCAGGCAGCGGAAACGGCCAATTTTTGTATCCGTTTGGCTTAACTATTGACACGTCGGGTAATCTCTACGTTGCCGATACCGGCAACCACCGGGTTCAAAAGTTTGACAGTTCTGGCGTCTATCTTACGCAGTGGGGCAGTTATGGTACCGAAAACAGCCAATTTAGCTATCCTTTTGACGTAGCCATCGATTCGTCTAATAGCGTATACGTAGCCGACACCTACAACGATCGCGTCCAAAAGTTTGACTCCTCGGGGACGTACTTGAGTCAGTGGGGAAGCCCTGGATCCGAAAATGGTCAATTTGCTGTACCTATCGGTATAGCCGTTGACGCATCCGACAATATATACGTCGTCGATTATAGTAACTTCCGCATCCAAAAGTTCGCCTATCCCGAACAAGAGTCCCTGATCAATCCTTCTGGTGGCGACATATCATTGTCCACGCCAGCCGGTACCACCCTCACTAGTAGTACGGTTGTTACCGAAGACTCACTCACTATTCAAGATGGTAGCGTGAGCTACCCACTTGGTCTGATTGATTTCAGCCTGACAGTTCCTGTTGCCGGAGGCACCACCACCGTTTCATTGACCTTTGAAACAGATCTGACCCCGAGTGACGTCACCGCGCGCAAGTACAGTACCGACACCTACGCCGATGTACCCGGCGCAAGCATCACCGAGACCACGCTCAACAGTAACCACGCCCTGCTCCTCACTTACGACATAACTGACGGAGGCGAACTTGACAGTGACGGTCTTGCCAACGGCACCATTCTTGACCCCGTAGGTCTTGCCGTCGCTAAC
>CAYQXB010000047.1:3599-5982 GCA_964421475.1 uncultured Candidatus Saccharibacteria bacterium | reverse complement strand
CCTCAGTCGTTGGCGGCAAATTATCAGTGTAGATTTGGTTTTCGTCGGGCTTAAAGCCAGTCGGATTATCTGCGTTAAATATGGTGACAACACCATCTTTGATTACGACATGATCCCCAGGAACGCCAATAACGCGTTTAATTAGCTGCCGCTCGCCGGAACCGGCAAACAGTCCTGCTTTAGTGAAGATGACAATATCGCCTCGCGCCGGCTGATAGTGCTGAGCGCGCATCCGGGACCAGGTCTTGGGCAATTTGTAGACAATCAAGCGATCTCGGTCTTGCAACGTGCGTTCCATACTTTGGCCATCAACTTCGTAAGACTGAAACACAAACGCAGTAAGCAAAATCGCCACTAGCGGTGCTAGTAGGAAAATTCCAAGTGTCGAAGCGACGCTTTTGAGGGTGCTCCAGCGACTTTTTTGCTCTTGCTCAAGGGGTGCCTCAGGAGAAGTTTCGTCTGAAGTCGGCTGAGGGCTTGCTGGTGCCGATGACTCGGAAGCTAACGGAGGTTGCGGCGAAGTTGGAGGTGTGTTGTTATCGTGCATACCATAAAAACTATACGCTAGAAACGAGCGGAAACCAACGATAATATGCTGCGGCGAAAAGCGGCGAAAAACCCTTTCACAAGCAGTTTCAAACCGGTATACTAGGTGCTACTGTCATGAGCAGATCAGACCGTAATAACAGAAGTAAATCACAAGAATCTTCACTAATTGATGGGTTCGTTCGGCGTACGCCAGCGACGCCTGGTTCGACGTCGTTTGATAAAAAAGCTCCTCGTCCGCGTGCGGCTCTTTCTATCGATGATTTTAAGCGACGTGATGGGTTTCAGCCGCGTACTCGAGAGGCAAATCCGCGCTTTCCAGATGGCAGTGCAGTGGGGCGCAACCGAAAAACACCGTATACTGATAGCTTAGAAATGGATAATTCCGACAAAAAATCAAAACGAAAGCTTCGCCGCGAAAACCCTGGTCGTTTTCGCCGGGTGATGCGCAAAAGCACCGCGACATTGTTGATTGTTTTTTTGCTGGGCGCTGGATTTTTGCTGGGCGCTGGATACCTGCGCGCCATCAGTATTTTTCAGGGTGGCGATACTGCGCTGGCGCTGAACGACGAAATTGACCCCTCGCAATTAAAGGGCGAGGGCGATGGCCGCGTTAACGTATTGCTTCTGGGGCGCGGTGGCGCGGGTCATGCTGGACCGGATCTCACCGATACGATTATTTTGGCGAGTATCGATCCGATCCAAAAAGAGGCCGGCCTGCTCAGTATTCCGCGCGATTTTTACGTACAGGCGCCAGGTGGCGGACAAACAAAAATCAATGCGGTGTATTCGAACGCCAAACAATATGCATTGTATCAGGGCAAAAGCGAAACGGCCGCCGCCGACGCAGGCATGCATGCCATAGAAACAGCCATCGAGGATGTCACTGGTTTGCCGGTGCATTATCACGCCATGATTGATTTCCGGGGATTTGAGCGAGCCATTGGCGTGGTTGGCGGTGTTGATGTAGACGTCAAAACACCGGTGTACGAAAATATGATTATCGATGGCAAACCATATGCGCTGGATGTGCCAAAGGGTCGACAGCATTTTAACGGCAAACGGGCTTTGGCGTATAGCCGTTCGCGGCATACCAGTGCTCGGGGTGATTTTGATCGCGCCGAACGTCAGCGTGAAGTATTAGTGGCGCTGCAAAACAAAGTGCTGACGCTTGGAACCTTCGGCAATCCGGTGCGCATGGCGCAATTGTTCGATACGTTTGGTCGGCACATCCGAACCAATTTGAGCGTCGATGATCTGATGCGCCTGTACGCGATTGCTGGCGAAATTGATTCTTCGCAGGTAAAATCAGTCGGACTGGCCGATCCGCCAAATAATTACATTACAACGGGTATGATCGACGGATTGTCGGTAGTAATTCCAACGGCCGGAGTTAACAACTATGAAGACATTCACCATTATTTGCGCAATAAATTTAAAGACGGGTTTATCCGAAAAGAGAACCCGCACGTACTCGTATTAAATGGCAGCACAACGCCAGGATTGGCCGTACAGCAAAAGAAAGTGTTGCTGTCGTATGGCTATAAAGTTGCCGGGATTGGTGACGCACCGAGCAAAAATTACGCAACGACTCAGTTGATCGACATGCGTGACGGCGACAAAAAATACACCAAACGCTACCTTGAGCTGCGCTATAATACGACGGCAATCACCGAGTTGCCGAAAGGGATCGACACCAAAGACGCTGACTTTGTTATAATACTAGGGCGCAATGAAACCATTACTTACTAAGGTACGTCCAGCAGGAGGATTCTCTCAAGTTCTGCATTTAGTGCTGACCGTGGCATTGCCAATTTTAATGTATATTTTTGTTCGT
>CAYQXB010000047.1:724-3589 GCA_964421475.1 uncultured Candidatus Saccharibacteria bacterium | reverse complement strand
CAAGAAAATTGCCGCCACAGCCAACTGCGGCAATTTTCTTGAGCAAGTGGCGCATGTTCGCGGTGCGACCGCGGTATTGGGCGGCAAATTTGCGCGCCAACGCTGTGGATATTTTGGTCGGACTGTCATTCGCTGTTTTCATGATGCAGACATCGTCGCAGTTATGGCAGTTAATTTGGGCGGTTGGGTACGTGCTCTGGCTGCTACTCATCAAGCCGGGTAACACATTGTTCAGTACCTCGTTGCAGGCGCTTGTAGCACAGATGCTCGGACTGATGGCGCTGTACATGGCATGGGCTGGTGCGCCAGCGTGGGTGCTGATTATTGCAACCTGGGCGATTTGCTACGCGGCAGCGCGGCATTTCTTTACGAGCTTTGATGAGCCGTACACGCGCTTTTTGTCATCACTCTGGGCTTTTTTTGGTGCATGTTTGGCGTTGGTGACCAGTCACTGGCTGTTGTACTATGGCATCGTGGCGCAACCGGCGTTACTGCTGATAGTGATTAGTTTTTGTTTAGCCAGCATGTATTACCTCGAGAACGCCAATAAACTTTCGACACTGCTGCGCCGGCAGTTTGTGTTTATCACGCTCGCGATTATTATTGTGGTACTTGTTTTCTCGGATTGGGGCGACAAAACCGTTTAGGTAATGAATATGAGGAGGGATTATGAGTGACGAACCAAAGACAGTACTAAAACACAACATGAACAAAACAACATTGAGTATTACGGCAATTTTTGTGGTGGTTGGTCTCAGTTTTTTTGGCGGTTGGATCGGGGCGGCAGCCCAAAATCGTAGTATTGGCCAATCAACCGAACAGGCTCGACGGATCGTGACCGAGCAAAGCGAGCTTATTAGTCAGATCGCTAAAGAGGTTGGCCCAAGTGTTGTTTCGGTCAATGTGACCAGTAACACGCAGACAAACGATTTTTTTGGTCCGCAAACTGTGGAGCAACAAAGTGCCGGTACTGGATTTATTATTAGCGAGGACGGCTATGTTGTAACCAACCGTCACGTTATTCCGAGTGGTGCAACAGAGGTGAGTCTAACGCTCGATGACGGCACAGTGCTCAATAAAGTAACCGTAATTGGCAAAACAAATGCCAGTGATCCGCTGGATATCGCATTTCTTAAAATCCAAGACGCCAAAGGCAAAAAACTACAGCCAGTCAAAATTGGTGATTCTTCAAGTATGAAAGTTGGCGACATGGCAATTGCAATTGGTAACGCGCTGGGGCAGTTTCAAAATACGGTGACTTCAGGAATTATTTCGGGTTATGGTCGGAGTGTGACGGCCTCAGACGGAAATGGTCAAGCAGCCGAAGATTTACAAAATCTGTTTCAGACCGATGCCGCGATAAACCAGGGAAACTCTGGTGGTCCGCTGGTTAATGCTAGTGGCGAAGTGATTGGTATTAACACAGCAGTTGCCGGTGGCGGCGCCGAAAACATCGGCTTTGCAATTCCAACGAACGACGTTAAGGGTTTGATTCAATCAGTCCTCAAAGAGGGCAAGCTGCAACGACCATATCTCGGTGTACGCTACGTGATGTTAAACGAAGGAATCGCCAAACAGCTGGATATAAAACAGACTGAGGGCGCGTACATTTTGCCAGCGCAGCGGGCAGGTTCGGATCCGATTTTGCCTGATTCTCCAGCCGAAAAAGCGGGCTTGCAGGAGGGCGACATCATCACCGAAGTTAACGGCAACGAACTGAACCGTAACAATACGTTGGTGTCTGAGATCGGGCGTTATCCGGTCGGCGAAACGGTCGAGCTAACGATTATTCGCGACGGTAAAGAACAAAAAGTTTCGGTGAAACTTGAAGCCGCGCCTAAAAACTAAAGCTCGAATACTTGAATAAAATCTTTGGATTCTGCAAGTACGTATCCGTGTTTTCGAGCCAGCGCGGCGAGGGCATGGTGCTGAAACGGCAGTGATTCAGTCAGAATATATGCAGGCTTCTGTTTGCGTTCATCAATTTGCGCGAATAATTTTCGATATAAATCTAATCCGTCGACACCGCCAAAAATTGCTATTTTTGGTTCGTGCAGCGCCGCGCGGTTGATTGAAAAATCATCTGGAACATAAGGTAGGTTTGCAGCGATTAGGTGAGGGGTTTTAGGTTTTAGGCGATAGTAGGGCTCCAGAAGATCGCCATGCAAAAAACTAACACTGACAGCATGGTTTATGGCATTTTGCTTGGCAACGGCGAGGCATTTTTTGCTGATGTCGGTTGCGTACACTTCCAGGTTGGGGTTTTTAAGTTTTAGGGTTATGGCAATCGCTCCAGATCCAGTTCCAACATCAACGGCGTGAAGTAATCTGTAATCTGTAATCTGTAATCTGTCAACTAACTGCTTGAGCAGTTCGATCATGGTTTCGGTTTCCGGGCGGGGTTCGAGGACGTGTTTATTGATAGTAAATTCACGACCATAAAACTCAGTTTTACCTCTGATAAAAGCGAGCGGTTCATGGTTTGCGCGGCGCTGCAAAAGCAAATCTAGTTTAATTTTTTGTTCATTGGATAGTTCGGTTTCCGGATGCGCCAACAACTGCGCCCGGTCCATGTCCAAAACGTCCTCCAGCAGTACCAAGCAATCCAATCGTGCTGTTTCAATTTGAGCAGATGTAAGCTTGGCAACAGATGATTCTAAAAAACTTTGTACGGTCAAAATAATACTATCTACGCTTCAGATAACTTAACGCCAGTTTGCTTGGCGATTTCATGAATCCAACGTTCCATGCGATCAACTTTGCGTGCAAGTAAAATCATTTCTTGGTGATAGCCCCGAAGTTGGCCACCCAAATCACCAACTGCACCGCGAATATCGGCATGGTCTCGATGCGACGCTTCACTAT
>CAYQXB010000047.1:0-714 GCA_964421475.1 uncultured Candidatus Saccharibacteria bacterium | reverse complement strand
TGTAGCTCGGGATTGCTATTAACTCGCTGCACTTCTTTGAATAGTTTAGTAAATTGATCTTCACTCATAGATCCTCATAATACCACGCCAGCAAAAGCTCCAAAAGCAAAAGCAACGAAAAGCGCCCGCCCGACGGTTCTCAGATTAGAGCAGATTAGATTAGAGGACGTTCCTCTAACGGGGGTGTTTTTGTGTTAGTTTGATTATTTTTGAGTGAGGAGTTCGTGTTCGGCTGACTGCAAGGCTGAAATAAGGTCGTCGATGTTGCCGGCAAGGGCACCAGGAATATTGCTGCGCGAGTAGCCGATGCGATGGTCGGTAATGCGATCTTGCGGGAAGTTATAGGTGCGGATTTTTTCAGATCGGTCACCCGAACCGATGAGGGATTTTCGCTGAGCGGACTGGCGAGCGTTTTCTTCATCAATTTTGGCTTGTAATAATCGCGAACGCAGCACGCTCATGGCTTTGAGCTTATTTTTGATCTGCGATTTTTCGTCTTGGTTTGTCACGACGACCCCCGTTGGAATATGCGTAATGCGCACCGCAGAATCCGTGGTATTGACGGATTGCCCGCCGTGGCCACCGCTCCGGAAGACATCGATACGCAGGTCGGAATCCTTAATTTCGATATCGGATTCTTCGGCTTCGGGCATAACTGCTACTGTAACGGTGCTGGTGTGAATGCGCCCCTGTGATTCGGTAGTCGGCACGCGT
>CAYQXB010000046.1:515-6119 GCA_964421475.1 uncultured Candidatus Saccharibacteria bacterium | reverse complement strand
CTTCTTCAGGGGGCGATATTTGGCTCAACGATGTGATGACATTCCGCGACCCCAAAATGATCGAGGTTGCTGCAAAATATGATGCAACCTGCATTGTCAGTCACGCTCCCCTTGCCGCAAAAACCGTTAAAGAAACGCATCGGCAACAAATTGACGACATCCAGATTGTGATCGACGAACTAAACGGACAACGTGAGAAAATGATCAAAGCGGGCATAAAACCAGAAAAAATCATGCTCGACCCAGGCATTGGCTTTGGCAAAACCATGCGGCTCAACTGGAAGCTAATCGAATTCAAAAAGTATGTCGAGCCCGATCAATTAGTCATGCTCGGCCATTCCCGCAAACGATTCTTGGCTACAGATCCGCAAACGGGCAAGCCGCTCGCAAATGAAAAAATTCGTTTTACCCCGAAACGAAACCTTGAAGTCGCCCAAAAAATAATCGATGCTAATACTGATTATCTGCGCGTCCACGACATCGCCCTGCACGCACAACTGCTATCCAAGTAACGTCATCATTCGTTTCTTTGAAATCCTTGTTAAATAAAACATGATCATTCCTTCGACCGGATTTTCTTCGCGCTGCCACTCGACAGGTATCATCATACTGTGCGGTAATTTAAGGTGTGCTGGCTGGGCAGATTCGAGCCCGAACGCCAACACTGCCTGATGTCGGCTGCCGTCTGTCGGTTCCAGCCACTTTCGTGCTTCCATCACTCCGTTAAACGGGCTGGTGAGAATTCGTTCTTTGGTAACGTCCCACATTTCGGGTAGCTCTTCGCGGCGAGCAATCAACGAGTCAAGCTGCACCACCGTGTGAAAATCAACATCTACCGGCGGTGGCGCAAGCTGGAAAACCTGCTCCATCAATTCCGGAGATACATTGCTTAAAACTGTTTGTGTTTGCGCGGCCATATTTTGCCTTTACATACAGTAATACGCCGCTTACGGTTTTATTGCAATGTGATAAAACTCACGCTATTTGTCGAAAGCTGCTTTGATCGCTTCGGCTACCGCCGGAAATGCAAGTTCTGTAGCTTCTTCAAGCGTCGCCCATTTATACTCGGTGTGTTCTTCGCTGATTTTCGGTTCACCATTAAAATCTGCCGTGGCTTTGAAAAAAATCAAAACCAAGCTGGTATCTTCCTCGATATCTCGTGGAATACGCCATGCAGAAAGTGCACCGCGCGCCCGAACATTTGTCGCCCCAACTTCTTCAAATAGCTCACGGCTCAACGCTTGCTCGATCGTTTCGTCATCATCAATCCGGCCACCCGGCACCTCCCAGTGATCGCGGCCTTCAATTTTTTTATTCGCTTTGACGAGTAAAACTTTATTGTCTTGAATGACAACACCTTTCACTCCGACAAAAAATTTCTTATTTTTCATGCTTCTTCCAGAAATTTTTTGAGTTTTTTGACGGCTTTGGCGCGCGGTGTAAAATCTTCGAACACGTTTTCGCCCATTTCGGCCAGAGTTTTTTCTTGACCACCAGGAATAAAAATCGAATTCCAGCCCATACCAGCAAGTTTTTCGGTATTGCCACGCGGCGAAGGGCTAATTTCGCCTGTTACTTCGGCTTCAAAAATAAATAATTGCTTGCCGTCATAAAAACCGAATGTTGTCGTAGCAATTGCTGTTCGATCGCCAAAACTATCAACCATTTTGCAAATACCGTCAGTGCCTACCGCCTTTAAAAAGAACTTTACTAGTGTGCTCGGCAAGCCGCCCATCGCTGGTACGTGCAGCGAAACATCATCAACGAGTATCGGCATTTTTAGTATTTTGTAGGCCGCTTTTGCCTTAGCTTCGATAATCGTTTTAGCCTCAAGCGATTGGGGTTCTTCTAGATCAAGATCGTGGTGATCGATCTTGGCTGCAAGTAATTTTTCGAGCATAGCAACTTTGTATTTGTTGCCGCTGACGAACACAAAATTTTTCATAAGTAGCCCATGTCTTTGAGGAACTCAATTGTTGGCGGCGAGAGCTTCAAATCTTTGAGCTGATTGATTGGCACCCACTGGGCGTCGGTAAAATCATCTTCGATCTTTAGTTTTATATCAGCAGCTTTTTTGTTCAGCACGATTTTAAAATCATGGAATGTCATATCAACCAACACTCGCTCGCCGGTATCCCGAAGCGTTTTTTCGCTTTGACCGGTTAACGTTTTTTCTACCGGTTCAATAGTTGCATTCGAAATATCAATCCCGGTTTCTTCCAGCGTTTCGCGAATGACGGCGTCGAGTTTTGTTTCGCCCTCATCAATACCACCGCCGGGAATCACCCAATTTTCGGCGTAGACACCGGCCTTACCGAGGAGCAGTTTGTCGTCACTGCTGAAAATAAAAGCTCCGACAATCTCCCGCTTAATCGTCCTCACAACACACTCCTGTTCGTCACACTCCTGTTCGTCGGCAAAGGGATTTTCATAGTAGCTACTATAACACTAAAGTCGCGATGATAATTATCACTGTAGCTAGTTTTAGTTTTGGTATAATCATGGGCATGAGCGACAAGAAGGCACCGGTAAAAAAACCCAGAAGCTTTGACAAAAAAGCCTTTATTAAGGCTGCTGAAAGAGTGAATAAACTCCTCAAGGAACAAGAGAGATCTAAGCGCAATGCGTAATGTCCGATGAAGAGACCCGTTCAGTTCTGACCTTGGCAACAAAGAAATTAGAACCTTTGGAGCTTACAAGTTTAGTTCTTAGAGTTCGCCCCAGTTGGTGGCGGTTTCGGTATCGACGGTTAATTTTACCGGCAGATCAATCACGGCTTCCATGGTTTCTTTGATCATTTTGGCGACCTTTTCACCGTCTTTCTTTCTGCATTCAACCAGAATTGAGTCGTGAATCTGCAGTAGCATTCGTGGCTTGTTTTCTGGCGACAGATTACTGGCAACTGAATACTCGTTCAACTTTTGCTGAACGTCAATCATGGCTTTTTTCATAATATCGGCGGCCGAACCTTGAAACGGCATATTGACCGCCGCGCGGAACGCACCCTCACGAACCATAAAATTAGACGATTTTACATCTGGTGTTGGTCGGCGACGGCCAAAAATATTCTCAACATAACCATCGTCGACGGCTTGTTTTTTGACCGATTCAATATAGGCTTTGAGTTTTGGACGAACCTCAAAATATTTGTCGATAAAGTTTTTGGCGGCCGGATACGTCATGCCGGTTGCCGCCACCAAGCCGTGCGTACTCAATCCGTACATCACGCCAAAGTTCACTACTTTTGCTTCGCGGCGCATGTTTTTGGTTACGTCTTCTGGCTCGCGGTTGTAGACTTCGGCAGCGGTCGCGGTATGCACGTCGATATCTTCGTTGAACTGTTTGATTAAATCCTGGTCGTCGCACAAATATGCCGCTAATCGCAGCTCAAACTGCGAATAATCGGCGCTGATAAACACGCTGTCCTTGTCGGCTTCAAAGGCTTTTCGAATCCGTTTGCCCAGTTCGGTACGCACCGGAATATTTTGCAAGTTTGGATCGTTAGAACTAAGCCGTCCGGTTTGTGCCACCGTTAACGCAAAGGTTGTGTGCAAACGCGAATTCTCGTCCACTTGCTCGGGCAGCGTATCAATATAGGTGCTTTTGAGTTTTGTTACTTCGCGGTATTTGGTGATCAAATCGATGATCGGATGTTGGCCGCGAAGTTTATCCAGCTCGGTCGCAGCCGTCGAATAACCAGTCTTGCCTTTTTTAATTCCGGTCGTTGGCAGTTGTAGCGTCTCGAACAAAATGTTAGCTAATTGTGCAGGGCTGCTGATGTTGAATTCTTCGTCGGCGTACCCGTATATTTCTTGTTGCAAGTCGCTGATTTTATCATCGATTTCGATACTCAGCACTTTGAGATATTCCGTATCAAGTTTGATGCCGGTGTATTCCATGTCAGCCAACACCGCAGTGAGCGGCCATTCAATATCATGGGCGAGCTTTTCGATTTGTGGCATTTTTTTCAGTTGCCTGAGTTGCCTTTCACGCAAACCCCGGATAACCGCGATGATTTCAGCTTCACTGCCGATTCCATCGACGCCGTCGGAAATCTCTTCGAGATGAATATTGAGATCGCTGGCGGCAAGTTCGGCCAAACTTTGAATCCGGCGCAAACTATCAATTAAAAACTCACCAACCAAGACATCGTGCTCAACAGTTAGCTTGTGCACGTCTACCCCGAGCGCGAGCAATGTTTGAAAGGTACGTTTTAAATCGTACCCAACGAGCGGCGTTTTTTGCAAGTATGGTTCGATCTTTTGACCGACTGCTTCTACGCCGAGCGCCGCCACGTCGAAGACAATGACCGTTTTTGGGTCTGGCGAAATTGCCAGCATAAGCGGTTCGCGGCCGTGCGGTTTAGCGCAAATACTGTGCAGCACGGCGAAGTCTGACTTTGGAAAACTAAGTTTTTCGAGCTCCGCAGCAGTTTTAACATAGGTGTAGGCGCCGACAGTGAGTTTGGCAGCTTTGACATTCAAAATATCTTCTTCCTCCGAAACCTGCATGATGTCCGGCAGTTGCCGCGCCAACGACCTAAATTCCAGTTTTTGCAGCATTTTTTGCAGTTCGGCCGGTTTGCATTTGCTGCCGTCAACTTCTTGCAGATTGAGTGTAATCGGTGCGTCGGTCCAAATCGCCGCCAGTTTTTTGCTCATGTAGGCCGAATCTTTACCGGCCACCAGTTTTTTCTTTAGGTTGTCGCGGATCAGCTCGATGTTTTCATAAATCCCGTCGAGCGTTTTGTACTGCGAAAGCAGTTCCACCGCGCCTTTTTCGCCAATGCCTGGCACGCCCGGAATTTTATCGCTGCTATCGCCTTTAATGCTTTTGAGGTCCAAAAATTGGTCGACCGCAATGCCGTATTTTGCTTCGAAACTTTCCGGGTGAAACAATTCAATGTTGCTTAAGCCCTTTTTAAGCGCGTACACGTGCACGTTGCCGTTAATAACTTGCAGCAAATCCAGGTCGCTGGTGATGAGCGCCGTGTCGATATCTTGTTCGCGGGCCTGCACCGCCAGCGTACCCATGATGTCGTCGGCTTCGTAATCATCGAGTTCGTACAGCGGCCAGCCGAACGCATCGAGCAGTTCGTGCAAAATTGGCAACTGCGCAAAAAAGTCTGGCGGCGGCGTCAAACGGCCAGCCTTGTAACCTGGGTATATTTTCTGGCGGCGGCGAGCGTTGGTTTTGGGTTTATCCCACGCCACGCAAACATAATCGGGCTTGAGTCGTTTAATAACTTCGAGCGCCATGGTCGCAAAGCCAAACACGCCGCCAGTTGGCGTCCCGTCTTTGGTTGAAAGATTCGGCATGGCGTAATACCCGCGGTAAAACACGCTCATACCGTCAATAATTGCCAGTCGAGCTCTACCTCCGAGTTTTTTGGTTTCTGGAGTCATTAGTATACATCCCGCATATTTGTAATTATACGCTACTACGCCGAGTTGTCAGTGGCACGAGGTGTACGAGGTCGGGACCGACGCCGCGAAGCTTCCTTGTATACTGCTTGCGTTTCGCGGCGCTTGATACGGGCTTCTTCGCCACTGTCTTTAAGTGGCGCGCGGTTCAGGCGTTCGCGTGCTGAGACATATTCGGATG
>CAYQXB010000046.1:0-505 GCA_964421475.1 uncultured Candidatus Saccharibacteria bacterium | reverse complement strand
ATTCGGATGCGCGTTCACCGCCTGTCCCACGATCAGGGCGAACAACCAACGGCAACACAACAACCCCTAAGCCAACCGGCAAACCATGCGTCGGTTCGCCTGGTTCTGGGCTCACCATTGGCTCGGCAAACTGTTCAACAAATTCTGGATCAAGTTCTACTCTGGATGGTTCTGGAAAAACTTCGGCTCGCTCATCAGTCATATAACTCTATAAAAACACGATGCCCCACCCGCACGCAAGCATCAGCGGTTTATTTAAACTTGCTTCATCTAATCAAGACGAGGCGAAGCCGAGCTTTAACTAAACTTTAAGGGGAGGGAAACAATATTTGAATTCACTTCAAATATTGTTTGGAGGGGTGAGCCCCTCCTCAATCTTTAGAGGGAGTAGGTCTTTGTTTGTATTTACTGCAAACAAAGACCAGAGGGGCGAGCCCCTCTTTGTTCATACTTTAGGGGGAGGAGATATTATTTTGAATTTACTTCAAAATGGTATCGGAGGGGC
>CAYQXB010000045.1:1755-6327 GCA_964421475.1 uncultured Candidatus Saccharibacteria bacterium | reverse complement strand
CAAGAAGATTCTGATTGTGAACCTTAGTAAAGGGCGTACTGGTGAGCTGAACTCCAAGTTGCTCGGTATGATTTTTGTGATGAAGTTCCAGGCTGCGGCGATGAGCCGTGCCAACATCCCCGAGGATGACCGCGTGGACTTCTGTTTGTACGTTGATGAGTTCCAGAACTTCTCGACAGATTCGTTTGCGACGATCATGTCCGAGGCTCGAAAATACCACCTTAACTTGATTGTCGCCAACCAGTTTACGACGCAGTTAACTGATGAGGTCCGCGATGCTGTCTTTGGTAACATGGGTACGATCGTATCGTTCCGAGTTGGTCAGAATGACGTCGATGTTTTGAGCAAATACTTCAATCCGCTGTTTGAGCCGGAGGATTTATTGCGCGTTCCAAACCATAACGCAATTGTGCGAACACTGGTCGGCGGTGTGCCAACGCAGTCGTTCAGCATGTCGACCGTGCCGCCACTAGGGAATCCAAACTATAAACTTGGGGATGCACTCAAGCAGTTGTCGGCCGCTAAATTTGGCAAGCCAAAAGCGCAAGTCGAAGCAAAGATTTTTGGCCGCCTGGCCACTAAAGAAGAGCCGAAGCCAACACCAGGCCGGCCTGGCGCTCCGGCTGGAGGAATGCGTCGACCAGCTCCGGCTCGTCCACCGCAACGGTCGGGTGCTCCAGGTTCGTTCCTGGATGATTGGCTGGCGAAGCGCCGTACCACCACTCCGCCACAAAACTACGCACAAGCGCCGTACAGACCGCCTGCGCCCACTGCATCGGTAAACACGCCAAAATACCCGCCGCAAATATCTGGACACAGTGGAACGCCTCTTGGGCAGTCTGCCGCTCCAGCAAGTATTCCTGCTCCGGCGCCAGTTCCACAGATGATGCCGCCGTCGGTGCCCGCCCAGCAAGCGCCTCCAAAACCAGCTATTGATCTCGATAATACAGCAAAGAATAGCGTGCAATACGGTGTCAAAGCTGCACCAAATGCCGCACCGACTCAATTTGACAACGAGGAAGTTACCAAAATCGCCCAGAAACTACAGCAGAAACCAAAAACTTCGGGGGAGGTTTCACTGCGCGCTCAAGATAACGCCTCAGCAGAGGACACAATATTCATTGATAACGAGGGCCAGTTACACCACAAGGACGAGGCGCAAACTCAGATGCCGCCAGCCGTGCCCGGTATAACTCCTGGTGCAACACCACCAGCTACTTCGTAATTTTGTTGCGAGCGTGCCATGCCCACTCGAGGAGTACTCCGAGTATAAAACCGGCCAGCACAAGTGCAATGAACACAAAGAAGTTGTAGTAAAAACCATAGTGACGACTCATCCATACCAGAATACTGCTGCCGATTAGTGCGCACAAACCACCACCGAACAACCCAGACGGACGGGCTACGGTCTTTGCGCTTACTTCGCTCACCGCTTCGACAACTGGACGGTGAATAAACTTACTAAATGCTCGTTGTGACCTCGGCAATTGCCGTTGTATGTGGTGGAGCGTTTTCCTGTAGGTTTGCTGCTTGACCTTACGATCAATAATTGGCACATGTTGGCTCTGCGTATCTCTGCCGGTATCACCTGCGGCGGATTCTTTACCGCTCACCGCTTCGTCTTCGATCTTGTCTCGAATAGTCTCGATGGAGTTCTCGTACTTGTGACTGGCTTTTTCGGCGGAATCGAGTAGGTGTTTGAGTTTTTCCTGCTGATCCTTGAGAGATTCAGCAGACGGAGCTTTTTCGCCTTTTTCGTGGTTGGCTCTTAGGTGTTCACTCATGCGGTGCCTCCCGCCGCGTAATCGTCGCGGACGATATCAAGTTCTTTAGCCATGAGCCGTGATCGAGCAAAGAAGTAGCCCGCTACAACGGTGATGATAAATCCAATCGCCAGCGTTTCGCCAGGACCAGTGTTCGGCAGGGAGGTGGTCGTGGTTTCGACTTGTTTTGGTGGCGATGGCGGCAGTTTTACATTGACCGTGTCTCCGTATACATTGGTCATAAGCATGTCGAACGAACCGGGATTGGTTGCCGAGCGCGGGGTTTGCGGCAACTTCGATTTCACTTTTACCGTGAGCTCCTTTTCGATGGTGTCGCCGGCTGGAATATCAGTTGCAGGCCAGGTGACGAAGTTCTCGTCGTCTTTCGTTCCGCCGTGATAATCCGTAACAGTAGCGTACTCCAAGATATCAGAGATATTTTCTTTTACAATTTTGCCTGGAAATGTGCGATCTTTACTTCGGTTTGTAACCGAAAGGGTATAGGTGAGGACGTCGCTTGGGTTGGCTTTGGTGCCGTTTGCGTCTTCGATCCCCTGAGTATCATTACGGACTTTTTTATGATAGTCGAGGCAAGCCTCGAGATCTTCCTTGTCTTTGGCTTCTTCGCACGGTTTACCGTACTCGACAGTCACTTCCTTGACACAGTTACCCGCATTGCTGCCGCTGATCAGGTCATTTCCAAGCCATCCGGAAACTCTAAAGACATAGGTGCCTGGTTGGTCGACCACAAAACTGTGACCATTTGGATCGGTTGCAGTGCTGCCATCGAACGTGACACCGGTAGCTTGCTGTCCAGCGAGCACAGTTCCGTTCGATGCGTCGATAAACTCGTAATCTAGTTTTAGCGCATCGCCTTCATCAAGGTTACGGCCGCTGAATTGTCCTCGAACGCTGATAGTGGTGCCTACTGGAACAGTTGATTTGTTGGCGACATTCATAGCGAGTGCACTACAGACGATGACTTTCTTTGGCGTTGGCGGCGGCGGTGGTGGTGGAGGTGGCGGAGGAGTTGGCGGCGGCGTTACTTCAGGGGGTCCATCGATCGCCAAGTTGCCGCAGCCGAGTAGTAGCCAAAATTGCGTGCCGTTTCCTCTTTGTCCAACAATTGCTCGACAATCGGTGCCGGGATTACAGTGGCGTCCCCAGTAGTCATTAGAAAGCGGGCGGAAGTAATAAGTTCCAGCACCAGGAACGGCGTATTCTACCTGTCCCGTAATTGGGTAAGGCGTACGTCCCATGGAATACATGCGACCCTCGTTTTCGGCGTAGTCAATATTCTTCGCGACGCCAAAATACAGATCATTACAAGTGATCTGGAAGTGGGCGAGGATCGTTTTAAACTGATAGGTATTTGCATGACAAGCGTTGACGGCATCCGCTTGGTTGGCAAAACCACCCGGGAACATGTCGTTATCACTCGCACCGACTGGTTTTGTGGGGTAGAGTGCCGCAAAACCTTGCACCACAAATGCAATCGCCAGGAAACCGAATCCCATACGTCGAATCGAGGCTTCTCTGTGAAGCCGTTTCGCATAAAACGCAACTTTCCCGACGAGGCTGGGGTTGTATGGTAAGTTAGAGAGTAATTTTTTGAACATATTTATTTTGTTTAAATAACGCTAATGCTATTGAACCATAAAACTATGTGTTCAAACAAGCCCAGTAGTAGATTTTTGTTTGTTCTCCTGTGGAGAACTCACGTTTTAGCGAAGCTAAGGGCGAACAAAAGCTCACTACTGGGCAAGGCCTTTTCTCTTGTGAAAAGGCAATGAAGAGGCTATAATATTGCCCATCAGGAGTAAAAACATACATTGCTGTAGGAGAGGGTAACCACGCGTGAGCGACAAAAAAAACTATGATGCTAGTCAAATCCAGGTACTTGAGGGTCTGGAGCCAGTTCGTAAGCGACCTGGAATGTATATTGGCGGAACCGGCATTGAAGGCCTGCACCACCTGGTGTGGGAAATCGTCGACAATGGTATTGACGAAGCGCTGGCTGGCCACGCCACTCGAGTCTCAGTAAAACTGCTCGCCGATGGCGGCATCACAGTTACAGACAACGGCCGTGGTATTCCGGTCGATATTCACCCAAAAACTGGTAAGAGTACCGTAGAAACGGTTTTAACGGTTCTGCACGCCGGTGGTAAGTTTGGCGGCGGTGGCTATAAGGTTTCTGGTGGTTTGCACGGTGTCGGCAGTAGTGTCGTGAATGCACTATCAACACGGTTACTGGTGCGAGTTTATCTGAAGGGCAACATTCACGAACAAGAATACGAACGTGGCGTACCAAAGAGCGATCTTAAAGTTGTCGGTAAAACGGATAAAACAGGTACGGAGATCACCTTCTACCCGGACGAAACAATCTTTGAAACAGTAGAGATTAACTATTCAACCGTACTTGATCGCTTGCGCCACGCGGCATATCTCACCAAGGGCATTCACACTGATATTGAAGATGAGCGAACCGGTCAAAAATACGCTTTTTATTTTGAGGGCGGCATTCAGTCGTATGTGCGACACCTTAATCTTGGGAAAGATGTTGTCGATGACGACGTATTTTATGTTGAAAAAGAAGTCGAAGAATCAGTTGTCGAAATTGCATTCCAGTACACCGATGTCTACAACGAAACTATCAAACAGTTTGCCAACAACGTGTATAACCCGGATGGCGGGACACACTTGACTGGGTTTCGCGCGGCGCTGACTCGTGTTATTAACGACTATGCTCGCAAGAATGGCTTGCTGAAAGAAAAAGAAGAAAACCTGTCCGGCGAAGATACACGCGAAG
>CAYQXB010000045.1:441-1745 GCA_964421475.1 uncultured Candidatus Saccharibacteria bacterium | reverse complement strand
GTTTAACCGCTGTTATTCTGGTCAAATTGCCCGATCCTCAGTTCGAAGGTCAGACCAAAAATAAACTGGGAAACCCCGAGGTTCGTGGCTATGTCGAGCAAGTATTGAACGAATATTTGGCGTATTACCTCGAGGAACACCCGAATGTCGCCAAAAAGATTGTTGGCAAAGCATTGCTTGCAGCTCGCGCGCGAAAAGCGGCTCGCGCAGCTCGTGAGAATATCTTGCGCAAAGGGGTGCTTGATGGTGCCAGTATGCCGGGTAAATTATCAGATTGCTCCAGCAAAGATCCGGAAAGCTCAGAACTATATCTGGTCGAGGGTGACTCAGCTGGTGGTTCGGCTAAAACTGGTCGCGACAGCAAAACCCAGGCGATTTTGCCGCTTCGTGGTAAGGTGCTCAACGTCGAACGTGCGCGTTTGGACAAAATGCTTGCTAACAACGAAATCCTGAGCCTTATTAAGGCCATGGGCGTGGGCATCGAAGATTCGTTCGACCTTAGTGGTCTTCGGTACCACCGCATTATTATTATGACCGACGCCGATGTCGACGGAAGCCACATTAGTACACTTTTAATGACCTTCTTCTTCCGGTACATGAAACCAGTTGTGGATGGCGGTCATATTTATCTGGCTAAGCCTCCACTGTTCGAGCTTGTAAAACCCGGTCGAAAATCGAGCATCTTCATCTACGACGAAGGCGAGCTCGACACTATCTTGGAAAAGAAAATCGCCGAGCGCAAAGCCGAAGGCGCCAAAATTGAGCTGGCTGATCCAGCCTATAAACAAGCTGGCTTTATTGAGCAGAAACGCTACAAGGGTCTTGGTGAAATGGATGCCGAGCAGCTATTTGCCACCACTATGGATCCGGAAAAGCGTGTACTGGTACAGGTAAGGGTAGAAGATGCCGAAAAAGCCGACGCTATCTTTAATAAATTGATGGGAACTGAGGTAGAGCTGCGCAAAAACTTTATTCAGGCCAATGCAAAATTCGTGAAAGATTTGGATATTTAATATGGATGACCAGATGGACGATACTACAACCACACCACCAGCAAAATCACCACTAGACGAGCGCACTATGGACGAAAAACGCGCTGGCGTAGAAAACCAAGCCGACGTTTTAGATAGTGGTCACTCTCGGGCCGTTGAGCGCCGGACTGTTGAGAACGTCATGGAAGACAGCTATCTTCGCTACTCGATGAGTGTGATTATCGATCGGGCTTTGCCGGATGTTCGCGACGGCCTCAAGCCAGTTCACCGACGTATCCTCTACACCATGAACCGTGATGGTCTGCGAAGCGG
>CAYQXB010000045.1:0-431 GCA_964421475.1 uncultured Candidatus Saccharibacteria bacterium | reverse complement strand
CGGCATCTGCTTGGGCATGCAGATGGCCTGTGTCGAAGCGGCGCGAAACACCGCAAGAGTGCAACCGTTGTTGGTGCAGTGATGGGTGATTATCACCCGCACGGCGACTCTTCGATTTATGACTCGATGGTTCGTATGGCGCAGCCGTGGGCCATGCGTTATACGTTAGTGAACGGTCAGGGTAACTTCGGTTCGATGGACGGAGATCCGCCAGCTGCCATGCGTTATACCGAAGCCAAGATGATGCGATTGGCCGATGAAATCTTAGAGGACATCGACAAAGAAACTGTTGATTTCCGCGAAAACTACGATGGTCGCTTGCAAGAACCATCGGTTTTGCCAGCAAAGCTTCCAAACCTACTCTTAAACGGTCAGCTCGGTATTGCTGTTGGTATGGCCACAAACATTCCGCCGCACAACTTGAGTGAACT
>CAYQXB010000044.1:4515-6416 GCA_964421475.1 uncultured Candidatus Saccharibacteria bacterium | reverse complement strand
GATCTTTGTTTCGAACATAGGCCTCAAACGCCCACGCCTCGCGAATCACGCCGTTCTCTTTAAGCAGCGCCGCGATCTCTTTCACCGAAGCTCCTTTTGGAACCGTCACAAAGATTAACTTCTGCGAATTACTCACCGGTTCGAATGCTTTGAGATACACATTACGCACCACAAGCGTGACCGATACCACAGCAATCACGACGGCAATTACTAATCCTATAAAAATATATATGGGTTTCTTACGCACGTTTTCCTTAGGCTCCCTGCATGGTTTTTTGGACCATGGCTTGGTTGGTATCAATAAAATCCTGCAAAATGTAGCTGGCCGCGAGCGCATCAATAGCTTCTTTTTCGTATGGCTTACCGCTTTGATCGAGTGCTTCTCGAGCTTTTATAGATGTCGCGGCTTCATCCTGCAAGTGAACCGGAACTTGCAACTGCGACTCGAGCGTGGCGGCAAATTCCCGGATTTTCTGTGTCTGTTTCGTCTCCTGGCCGTCCATACCTCTGGGCAAACCAACCACTAGTATAGCAACATTTTGCTGATTGATCAGGTGCTTGAGCACAGACCATATTTCGCGGTCATTGTGCAGCGTCGTCAACGGCATGGCTATCGTGGTACCGGGCGGCGTGTGGGCAATACCGATTCGCTTGTCACCCACATCTAACGCCACAATATTTTTTGGCATATTCACGGGCATCCTACTGGGCGACATCCTTAAATTCAATCGTCACTTTGCTTGGATTCTTTGGGGTTTTGTTGACCCAGAATGGACTGTACTCAACAGCGACGTCGTTAACGCCCGGTAACTGGCGCACGATTTCTTGAGTTTCGCCTTTTTTCTTGCCGGCAATCTCGGTTTTGAGCGTGTCGGTGTCAATCTTTGGCCCAATCGCCACAATGGTGCTCATCGAAATTACGGTTCCATTGCCACCATCTTTTTTGACTTTGTAGCTGGCTTGGTCGAGTCCGGCGTCTTGTACTTGCTGCCGCTCAGGGTCAATATCGCTTTGCACCGAGGCGCTTACCACTTGCGTCAGGTCGTCCGCTTTGACGCCCAGCATGGTATATGTCGCCGAATAACTGACCGTCACTTCGCCAGCTTCGGTTCCGACCGCCGGATTAACATTGGTTTTTTCGTTAGATTTCGCCAGTGTTTCTTTGATTGGCATGTAGCCTTGGTCTTGGAGCTGCTTTTCGAGTTCACCACTAATCGAATCTTCATTGGTATCGAGTTTTGCTTTGGCATTGTCGACATCTTGCTGCGATACAACTGTTGCTACTTTGGTTGTTCCACCAGAGGTGCTTCCTTGCCCGGTTGCATCACTCCGACCAGAAACTTTAAACGTACCGTTTGATATATTGCCGTTTGTTCCGGCCTTGGCGGCCGTAATTTGAACAGTGTTTGACGAGAAGTACAAGCAGCCGCCCGAAATTTCAACGTCTGTTGCATTAAACGAAGCTGCGGCGTTCGTCACAAACGACACGCCATTGGCCGTAACCGTTGAACCAGCGGCAATTGCTGGTGGCGGCAAAATGCTGCTACATTGCTGAGAAGTAATACTGATTTCGCCTTTGGCCTTGTCGCCAACATCTTTTTCGCCGGTGGCGTTGGCTTTTTCGGAATCTTCTTTTTTAGTTTCGACCTCAGTTGCCGGCACAATTTTATCCTGCGGTGAGACACTGTTAGCGGAGGTGCTGGCGGTGAATTCAATATTTGTCGGTAAATCTTCGGTGTCAGTAGTAATCACAATATTCGCCGACGGCCATACAAATCCCATCATATAGAACATGCCGATAAGCAAGATCAGTACCGCGCCGCCAATAAATAGTTTGGTTCGGAACTTCTCGAAATTAGGAATCTTTGGCTTCTTGCCGCCACTCGATTTTTTCTTTTTGG
>CAYQXB010000044.1:3587-4505 GCA_964421475.1 uncultured Candidatus Saccharibacteria bacterium | reverse complement strand
TCGGTGCGGCGATTGGCGCATCATCAAGCTCAACCGTATCGTCATCACGAGCAAGCGCCGCGCCAGCTACAGCGCCAGCAGCAACAGCCCCGACGGCGGAGTCATCATCAAGTTCAGCAACAGCTTCATCAGGTTCGGGTCCAGTTTTGGGCGCATCTGGAATCTCTGGTTTTGATTGCAAATTTTTGGCCACGTACATACCAACCGCACCAGCCAACGGCAATAATCCAGTTTCAGTTGTAATGAGCACGACGTTTTTGTCGGCATCGGCGGCAGCTCGTTTGAGCAGTTTCATATTGACGATGCTTTGCAGTGCCGCGGCACGCTTTGGCAGCACCAACGCCACAATCTTCGACGAACTATCTTTTACTTTCTCAATAATCGCCGTAATTTCGTCGTCAACATCAACGTAAATAGTATCTTTTCCGGCAGTTGGCATGACTATACTTGTAGCATCCTGTTTATTCGTTCTTTGATTGAACCGGTTGGTTTGTCGAGTTCCTGACCGATGGTGTCCAGGCCAACTCGAATTAAACCAAGAGCAGTTATAAAGGTATGATCATTGACGCTGGCAGTTTTGTCAACGATACCCACGACCTCGTCGGGGTTGATGTGCTGCACCGTTGGCTTGCGGGTGAACGGCAAATCGCGGTACCAATCAGTGCTCGAGAGTTCATGCACCAGCATGTCTAAGCTAGAACCGCCGCCGCACAGCAGGATTTTTTGCGGCAAGTGATCGAGCAGTTCAAATTCGCTGAGCGCTAAATCAACTCCTTTGATCCAAACATCCAGCGTCTTTTCGAGCGCCTTTTGGACGCGCTCTGATTTTTCTTTTGGTGTCGTGTCGTTGGCCAGTCCAAGTTTCAGTGCTTCGGCATGGTCAAACGACACATCGAGTTCGCGTTCGACACTTTTGGT
>CAYQXB010000044.1:0-3577 GCA_964421475.1 uncultured Candidatus Saccharibacteria bacterium | reverse complement strand
CCGTCCACCGATGCCAAACATTTTGGTGCCCTGTACACCGCCGTCGTTGATCACCGCAATATCAGTCGTACCACCGCCGACATCCATCAAAATGGCGTTCATGTTTGCACTGTCATTACCAATTACCGAGCGTGAAACCGCAAACGGTTCGGCAGCAACTGCGAGCAAATCAAGATCGAGTTCCTGCGCGGTGCGCTCCAGCGCGCCAATGTGAATCAGCGGCGCAAACGCCGTGTACAACTGCACGACGACGTCTTTGCCTTGGAATCCGATCGGGTTGGTGACTTTATAGCCATCAATTTCGAGACCAACGAGCGCGCTGTTCACCAGGCGAATTTCAACCTGTTTGCCGCCCAGCTCCCACGCCAATTGTTTGCGAGCGTTGGCTTCGGCTTTGGATTGCACAGCTTTAATAATCCGTTCGGTTTCTTCGATATCGAGCGGTTTTTCAGCGTCTTTGCGGACCACGCGCACAGTGTTGGTGGTGCCTTTGACGAGTTCGCCAGCGATTCCAATGACCACTGTTCGAGCGCTCACGCCAGCTTGTTGCTCGGCTTGAGCCAAGGCTTTGTCGCAATTGGCCACCACGCCAGAAATATCAGCAATTGCCCCAGCTTGCATATCACCCAAACTCTGATGCGCCCGGCCAACCCCAATAATCTCGGCTTTGTCGCCGTCAAATTTAGCGATCAGCGCTTTGACAAACTCAGTTCCAATATCCAGCCCTACAATATAGCGCGCGTTTGGTGTCGACGACGAAGATTTTTTATTATCAATCGCCGACTTCAAAGTGCCTTTAAGATTGCTGTTCAAATCTTTAATTTTCTTAAGCATAATCTGTTTAAGTATACCATACGCCTTGACCCAAAAAGCCGTCGCGCTCGAAGATTCTACGCACGTTTGAAGTGGGCGTTGAACGGTTCGACGCCGTGGCCAACAATGGCGCGGTCAGCCACGATGATTTCGTCGATGAGGTAGTTTGAAAATATTGCTTCCGCACTTCTTTCAAGGGCTTGTTTGTATCTTTCTTCTGGCGAGTCTGGAACTGGCCCGAGTGGCTCTGACGGAACACCCCAACAAGATACGACAACAAGCGAGCGAACACTCGGCGGGATACTTTCGGCGGCACGCTCGGCATACCCTTTGCTCGGCGAGTTACGCTGGCCGCGAGCACCGGCGCGCATTAGTTCGGCGCAAATCAGCAAACCGTGGGTTGCAATATCAAACGCACGAGTTTGCGACCGCGCCGGCTCAAAATACTCCCACTCGCCAAGTACCCCGAATTGTTTTCCTTGCCAGCCGATTTCCTGACCATGCATGTAGGCAGCTACACCATTGAAGGGCTTTTTGCTGGCTTCAGTAAAGCGAGCCGTGCCAAGCAGCAACCGGGCATATGGATGATTGCGCGAAAGCTCCCGAACCACCTCAGCGCGCATGGCAATTTGAGCGGGCATATTGGCAGCTTGGTCAAGTGGCACCGGCGAGGTCATAAGTTCGGGCGACACGATGTAACCTTGGGTATCCGGCAAATCCACAAGCATATTCGCGTACGCTTCCCAAGTGGGAGCCGAAAGTACCGTCACCGGCATACCGTCAGCCATTTCGAACTCGTGCACGCCATGCGTGCGGCGATAATCCACCTCAAAGTTTGACACAAAACTACTCATTAAGAACTATTATAAAATAGATTTGATTTTACTGCAAAACGGCTTTTATTCTACGTATTCCGGCAGAGGATGATTCCTCCTTAAGAATTTTGAATGTTTTGCCGTCTTCAAATAGTTGCAGGGTGTGGTCGACGTGCGGGCCACCGCATATTTCGAAGCTGAAGGGTTTGTCGGCACCATCGGCAATCATTTTGTAGACTTTTACTTTGTCGCCGTAGCGATCGCCGAATTGGCCGAGGGCGCCAAGCTTGCCCGTGGCTTCTTCGGTCGGATATTCCGCCCAGCTTACTTTCAGGTCTTTGGCGATTTGTTCGTTGACGATTTTTTCGACTTCGTCCAGTTGTTCGCGGGTAACTTTTTCGGGGTGACTAAAATCAAAGCGTAGGCGTTCTTCGGTAATATTGCTTCCGCGCTGGATGACGTGATCACCCAGAACGTCTCGCAAAGCTTGATACATCAAGTGCGTCGCCGTGTGATACTTTTTGTGGATTTCTTTTTGGCCGCCCAAACCACCTTTGAAAGTGCCTTTTGTGGCAGTTTGCGAACGTTCGCGTTGCTCTTTCATTTTGGCATCGAACTGCTTCTGCCAATCTTTCGACAGCTTGTAATCTTTAATGGCAGCTTCTTCGGTCGAAAGTTCCGTCGGAAAACCATAGGTATCATACAGCGTAAAGATATGCTCGCCAGTTAGTTCGCCGCCAGTGGCCATTTTTTCGAGTTCGCGCACGCCCTTGCGCAAAGTTTGGCGGAAGACTTTTTCTTCGCGAACCAATGTTTCAACAATTTCGTCTTTATTCTTGGCAGCTTCGGGGAAATCTTGTTCGTACAAGCCAACAATTACGGGCACGACTTCGGGCAAAAAGTTTTGCTCAATACCAAGCTCAAAGGCAAAACGAATTGCCCGGCGGAGCAAGCGGCGCATCACGTAGCCTTGTTCTTTGTTGCTTGGTTTGACGCCGTCAATTGCCAGGAAGGTCGCACCACGCAAATGGTCGGCAATCACCCGCATGCTTTCGGTGTGGGATTCGTACTTTTTGCCGCTGAGTTTTTGCAAAGATTCGATAATTGGCCAGAGCACGCTTATACGGAAGACATCCGGGCTATCAATCGCTGCTGCTGCAATGCGTTCCAGTCCGCCACCAAAATCGATGTTTGGATTAGCAAGTGGTTCAAAGCCTTTTTCGGTGCGCTTGTATTCCATGAACACCTGGTTGCCAATTTCCATAAACCTGCCCGAGTCGCTGGCTGGGTGTGGCTCGCCGTAACCGGGTTTGTGGTTTTGCTCACCGAAGTCATAAAACACTTCGCTGTCGGGGCCGCACGGGTCACCAACTGGAGTTTTGTCCAAGCCGCCACCACGGCTCCACCAGTTTTCGCCATCATCATAAAAGAAGATTCGCTCGCCTGGTTTTATGCCTCGCTTGTCGCCGTCTTTTTGGCTGCCAATCTCAGCAATCTGCGCGTCAATTCCCTTTTTGGCAAACTGTTCTTGCCAGATTTTGGCTGCTTCATCGTCCCGAGGAACTCCTGCAGCTTCTTTTTTAAAATAATCGCCCAGCGACCAATTCCCGAGCATTTCAAAAAACGTGGTGTGGCTGTTGTCGCCAACTTCTTCGATATCCATAGCGCGAATGCAGGTTTGCGAATCTGCCAGCCGGATTCCTTCGGGGTGTTTTTCGCCCAACAAATACCGAATTAACGGCTGCATACCAGAACCGGTAAACAACGTCGTCGGGTCGTTATCCGGCACCAGCGGCGCACGCGGAATAATCACGTGACCACGTTGGTTGAAAAAATCTAAATAAGCCTTCCGAATATCCTGTGCGTTCATACCCACGAATTATAACAGACTAGCCCCCAGAGACACCTCAAACATTGTAAGCACAAAATATACTGTACCAGCCAACATT
>CAYQXB010000043.1:2094-6453 GCA_964421475.1 uncultured Candidatus Saccharibacteria bacterium | reverse complement strand
GCTAGCAAACCGTCTTTGACAATTCGCTTGGCAGCCACTTAAGGTACCTCTCCGTATCTTTGGTTGTAATGTGCAGGGAGCGCTTCCCAAATTTGCTTTGCTAGCAAACCGTCTTTGACAATTCGCTTGGCAGCCACTTAAGGTACCTCTCCGTGTTTAAGCTGGGATGTCCTGGCGGAAGGGGTGGGATTCGAACCCACGGTACCCGTTAGGGCACGCTGGTTTTCAAGACCAGTACCTTCAACCACTCGGTCACCCTTCCAGAACAGAGGTGATTATATCAGCAAACTCCTCTAAATAAAAGCGCCTGAAAAGTTAAATTGTTTGAGCGAACGCCATTGCGCACACCTGCCTGGCACCAGATTTTTTCAGCGTTCGCGCAACCTCAGAGAGCGTCGCGCCAGTGGTCATAATATCGTCAACAAGCACGACTGATGTTGGCGACCGACCAATTGATTGATAGACGCCACTTACTTGTTCGACGCGCTGTTTCTTTTCGCTACCCACTTGGCGAAGCGACCCCTGGCGTTGTACTAACTTTTTGCAGGGAAGCTGGCGCAAGCGGGCAAATTCCCGGGCAATGAGTTCGGCGTGATCAAAGCCTCGTTGCCGAACACGCACCCGCGCCGTTGGCACATAGCTGACTACTGTATTCGCAAGGTGCGGTGCGATCTCATCCAATTGGCGCGCAATAATAGTGCACGCGGTGCGATCCGGGTGAAACTTCATGTGTTTCACCAAGTCTTTGGCAACTCCTTTGTACACCGTGCCGACCCACACTTGTCGCAGCGGTGTCTGTTTGCAACATCTCTGGCACACCGCTGAATGTTCGCTGACGCGCAAACAGAACGCGCAGCGACTCGGCACCGGCTCAAACGCGTCCGGAAAACACCAATCGCACATAAGCTGGCCCTCGCGCTCGCAAATCAAACAGAGGTTTGGCGCAATAGTGTCCAGCAGGTTCTGCAAAATTTTCATACCCAAGATTCTAACAACAATTCCGCTTATGGCAAGTGAAAGATAGGGGAGCCACCGCCCAAAATAGTCCCACTTTTCGTCCGATCGGACGAAAAGTGGGACTATTTTGTTTTTGGATTATTATTGCTGTTGAGCAGGGGTTAGCCGTGATTATTCTAAACGTTGTGTTTAATGTGTTGTAAATGTTGTGTGTAAGTTATTGCCGCTGTATTGTTGGTGCGTTATACTTGCAACCAAGACAAAAACATTTTGGATTGAATATAACCGGAGGGTAACAACGATGGCGCGCAAAAACCGCGACGAGGATTTATTGATTGAAGATGAGCTGACGACCGCTTTTTTGAGCGATGACGATGTTGCTGCCGCTGCTTCAGCCGCCGCACAACCAGCCGCGCAGGCGCAAGCCGGCGATGAATGGGACGAAGAAGAGGCCGTACCTGGCCAATTAGCTGTGGACGTGTACGAAACTAAAGAGAAGTTGGTTGTTAAAGCTCGCACTGCGGGTGTCAACAAAAACGACCTTGACGTTAGTATTTCGGATAATACACTGCAAGTTCGTGGCACGCTGTCTGCTGGCAACGAAGAAGACGTCGTGAACTATTTTGTGCAGGAATGTTACTGGGGCGAATTTTCTCGCTCGCTCGCGCTGCCGATTGCAGTAAAAGAAGATGAAGTTGAAGCCGTTTTAAAAGATGGCGTTCTGACAATTAGCTTTACGAAAGTGAAGCAAGATACCGTCAAGAAGATCCAAGTCCTTTAAATTACAATTTTATTCAACGCTTTTTTACCTTGCCAATATCCGATAACGCGTCTGGGCTTGCTACTTTATTTCCAAGGTAAAACAAAAATGGTCAACAATAAAATACCCTTGGTGAAAGCCAGGGGTATTTTTGCAACCTTATAAATGTGTCTAGAGGGGCAAGCCCCTTCTCTCTTTAGGGGGAGGAGGTCAGCATTCGAATTTACTTCGAATCTGATCCGGAGGGGCAAGCCCCTCCTCTGCGTAAGCGGGGAGGGGAGCAATATTTGAATTCACTTCAAATGTTGTTTGGAGGGGTGAGCCCCTCCTTCACAATCTAACTAACTAGCCTTCGACTTGGCCAAGCACGAATCGGACAATGACCTGCGCAAGTGCCACGATGACCAAACCAATGATCGCGTACAGAATCGTGTTCTTGGCGCCACCAACTGATCCAGAATCACCACCAGAGGTAATGTAACGAAGACCACCGACGATAATCATGATCACCGATACCACACCGACAACCAGCGAGAAGATGTTAATCACATCGGTGATAATATCATTCACCGTGTCTTCTGGATTTTGCGTATCACAATTGGTTTCGGTCGTGCTAAGACACGTACCCTTGTTCAGACCGTCCTGAATACTCGGAGTAGTTTGTGCAAACGCCACCACCGGAGTCAACACTGCAAATAGTGCCACGCCCGCACTCGCGAGCGCAAGACTGATTTTCTTGATTAAACTTTTCATTTTATGTATTCCTTTCTTTGAATTTCTTGTTTAAATCTACCACAGTTGGTAACTATTGTGCAAGAATTGCTCACGCTTATATTTTCGAAAGCACAAACCGCGAAAACACCTGTGCCAACGCCGCAACAGTGATACCGACTATCGCATACAAAATCGTATTCTTGGCGCCGTTCAGATTGTTTGGATCGCCCGACGAGGTTATGTATTTAAATCCGCCAATAATCAGCATGATTACCGAAATAACACCGATAACCATTGACAGAATACCAATGGCATTTTGCAATACGGTGTTTACTTGTACTTCGGCGGCGGCGGTATCACAATTGCCGCCGAGATTTGCGCCCTTACAGGCTTCTTCTTTAGCGCCCGGGAATAACTGGGCGTGAACCGGTGTTGCCAGCGCAACTGGCGCCAACAAGGCAATGCTCAGTACAACTGCGTTGATGATTTGTCTCATTTTTTTGGGCATAGGCTTCCTTCTTTATAGATTTCTAAAGTTTACTCAGTACTAGCGTAACAATTGCTTGCGATATGCCGGCTAATAGTAGTCCGGCCGCCGCGGCAATAATCGCTTTTTGCATGGTTGATACGGTGTTGGTGTCTCCGTTGCTGGCCACAATTCGCAGCCCGGCAATAGTTAGCACAAACACCGATATAATTCCCAGGATCATCGTTAAAATCTGCGCCACTTTGGTTAGTATGCCTGTTGGTCCGAACAGCGGATCCTGACCCGTACCCGCCGCATTATCCTGACAAACCGCTGGTTGGTTGAACGGATCAGTGTTTTTACAAACCGGATTCAGCACGTCGGTCTGTGCAAATGCCGTAGCCGGAACAGCCACCAGACCAAACAGTATAAGTGTCGCGAGGATCAGTCTTTTTATCATAATCGCCCCATGACTAAAGTAATGACCGCTTCGGCGCTGAATACAACCGCCAACCCAACGCCGGCGTAAATAATTGTATTGCGCGCTTTGGCGATAGCTTGCGAGTCACCCTGCGAAGTCACCAAGCTAAACCCGGCAATAATAATGTACACCACGGCGACAAAACCAAGTACCGCGAACAAAATTCGCAGCGCATTGCCAATGGTATTAGCATCAAGCGCCACAGTTGGCAGCAGCGTGTCACAGGTATCGCTTGTACTACTTAAGTCACCGCAGTTAGTCGCGGCAAATAGTCGCGTATTAACTTGATACATTATATGTGTCGCGAACAATGATACGCTCATCCGAGACTCCTAATCACAAAACTAAGTAGTGTTGCTGAACCAAGCGCCAGGACAAGCCCAACGATAGCCTTAATGATAGTGTCAAGCGCTTTGGCAGTTTTGTCGGGGATACCTTGGCTGGTCATATATCGAATGCCGCCGGCGATCACGAACCCAATGGCCACCAACACCGCGATGCGCAACAACATATCAGTAACGGCGGCGACAATCAGCCAAATGTCGCTGAGCGCCGTAATCTGCGGCACACACTGCGCTACGCCGCTAACCGGATCGGCAACATCTTGTCCGTCCAGATATTTATACCACGTCGGAAAGAACCCAAGAAAGTCGCCTTTAGGCGCACAAGCTGCTCCGAAATGTTGAAAGATTTGAGTAATAGTTTGCATAGTCATTTCCGCCGGGCTTTACAGCAATCCCCCTGGAACAATCCAGTTCAGTATAGCATAGATAAAGAGGAAGAAGACCAGCGCGCCAGCACTGCTGACCATGCGTTTAATCGCGTCGCTGGTGGCTTTTGGATTGCCGCCAGAAGCCGTAAATTGGATGGCGCCCACGATCATCGACGCCACGCACACAATCCCGGCACCAACCGACAAGAACCGCGTAATAGAGTAAATCATATCAATAATCGGGTTGCCTTTGCCCTGGCAGCCGATGT
>CAYQXB010000043.1:0-2084 GCA_964421475.1 uncultured Candidatus Saccharibacteria bacterium | reverse complement strand
AACACTCAGATTTACAGCGTTTGCGCCGTCGCCGCAGGTATTACTGGCGGCGTCCGGAAATACTTTTTCCCTGGAACCAGTGAGAATCTGTTGGTCTCTGGTGACCGCGTTTTGGATCGTCGTACACTTAATTTCTGTTATTTTTGGCGGTAAGCCATCGGAAGGCACATAACAATTACCTGGTTCTAATGTAAGTCCGGAAAGCCCAGCCAGTGTCCGAAACTCGTCCGTGCAAGCTACAGCCGTGTATGATTGACCGCTGCCGGCACTGAGACAGTTGGGCTGTTGCGGATCAATTGTCAGTGCCTCGGCCGCGCCCGGAATATTATTAAACGGAAGGCGCAGCGAACCGCCTGGCTGTGGAATATACGTATCATCACCTTCGGCGCCATAACAGGTCGCCGCCTTGACCGGTGGCGTTGGCCCATAGATGGTAGCCCAGCTTATATAACAACCACTGTTATCTGGATTAAAGTTTTTGTACACTTTTTTGAGGAATGTACATCCGTTGTCTTTGCGCCACTCGGGAGCTCCGGCATCATTTGGTGCGCTAATATAACAACCTGGCTCCAATCTCACGGCCTCGGCTTTGGGCGGCGCAACAAAGAATGCGCCCAGAGTTACGACCAGACCAAATGCAGCAAAAATTAGTGGCAGTAATCTACGTTTTTTCATCATTCGATTCTTTCTTGGCTGTTGATAAGTTCATATCATACCGCTGAATGCGAAACGTATCGTCCTGCGCAACCACCTGGAACGCAATAGTAATCGGCGTTTGGTCGCTTTTAGTTGGACAGACGTAGATGAATGTTTCGGCGTTGGACTTTGTTTCATCGAGCGTGCACTGGCTGGTTTCAATATTTTCAAGCACAGCGGGCGCGACTTGTGTAAATGTTTCTTCGGTAGCAATATTTTGTGATTCGGTGGTGAATAATTTGAACGCTTCGGGATACTGGTTATCGCCGATGTGGCGCAAATACTGTTCGGGAACCTGCGCTGCTGAGTCAAACTTTGGGCCATCGGCGACTTTCTTGACATTGTTTCGCGACGAAATAACTATAATCCCGATTAGTAGCAAAAATACACCGATTACTCCGGCAAATACATACAGTACCTTGGGTGACTTTTTCGGTGGCGGCCCCGGCTGATTCGTTATAAAGCTGTAATCTGGTTGTACGTTTTGATTTTGATCGTTCATGGTTTCTTTAATCCTACCGCAAAAATGCTTATCTGAAAAGTACCCTTGCCGCGCTACTCCTGCTGGTTACGGATTCCAGACTACACCACGTTTCAGCATTCCAGGGTGTCTCCCTGGAATGTGGTGTAATAGGTTTTGTCTCTAGTGGTGAATTGTTGTGCATCTTGATGCGTTGATGCAGATATGCTACACTGCATCCACGAAAGGACAGTATAAAACCATGCGAACAACCATTACGCTCAACGACAAACTGTACCGCGCGCTTAAACTTCGCGCCGCCGAAAGCAACGAAAGCCTTTCGGCCATTGTCGAAGACGCACTCAAGTTCCAAATGCTCGAAGATCTAGAAGACATCGAAGAAGCAAAACGCCGCGAAACCGAACCGACCCACTCGTTTGACGAGCTCGTCGCCGAGTTCAAAAAAGAAGGCCTGCTATAAATGCCCGACAGGTCCACGCCGTACAAGCTGGAGTACAAAAGCAGCGTCAAAAAAGAGCTCCGCAAAATTCCTCACGCCGACAGAACAATAATTATTCACAAGATTGAGCTACTTAAAACCAATCCTTTGCCAGAAGGCGCCGCAAAACTCAAAGGTTCACGCGATCTTTTTAGAATCCGCCACGGTGATTGCCGCGTCATTTATCAGCTGCGCAAAAATATTCTTGTTATTATCGTCATCAGAATCGGCCACCGCCGCGAAATTTACAAAAACCTATAGTCCGCCTTTGAATCGTCATTCATTCTAGGGGGCATCCGGCCTCGCAACGCTATTCCCACTGATTACGGATTCCAGATTACTTATTACACCACATTCCAGGGAGACACTCTGGAATGTGGTTGCTTCCTCCCGGGGTGTTCACGTTTGACGGTGCATGATATAATATAA
>CAYQXB010000042.1:6043-6551 GCA_964421475.1 uncultured Candidatus Saccharibacteria bacterium | reverse complement strand
GCAACGATAACACTGTAAAGATTAAAGCCGGTGACACCATCGCCGCCTAGCAAACTAAAGGCAAATCCGCCGATCATCGCGCCGACAATACCAACAACAATATTGCCAACTGCTCCTTGATCTTTGTTGTTGCCCATAATCATTGAGGCAATCCAGCCGGCGAGTGCGCCGAGCACGACCCATGCAATTATTCCCATACAAACCCCCTTTATTTACTATTTTATTGTAGCATAAGCGCCTGTGCCGGTGTGCTCTGCCAAAAACAGGCGCGCAGAAACCGTACTTTTTTGCTAGAATACCAACTGGTATGGCGCCTTGGCCGAGAAGTTAGGCACTGGTCTGCAAAACCAGTTAGACGGGAGCGTTACCCGTAGGTGCCTCCAGCGTAGACTTACATCCTTGTTTATTATTCTGCTACACTACAGGAATGAAATCTGTGGTTGTGTGCGGGTCTAAAAAATATTACAAAGAAATCGACGCTTTTTGCAAACAGCTGGAAAAAGCTGGC
>CAYQXB010000042.1:0-6033 GCA_964421475.1 uncultured Candidatus Saccharibacteria bacterium | reverse complement strand
TGATCCACCGTACACTGAGGATACAAAACTGGATTCCGGATGTGTAACCAAGAAGTTTTTTAAAGGATTAACGCTTGAGCATTTTGATTGGATTCGCAAAAGTGAAGTGTGTTTTGTGTTTAACAAAGACGATTACGCCGGGGTGAGTGTCAGTATGGAAATGGCCTACGCTTCAGCTCTGGGCAAGCCAATTTTTGCCTTGAGCGATAAAACTGGCGACCCGTGCCGCGACGCGCTCATCGACAAAGTTGTAAAAACTTCCACCGAACTAGTTAAACTTTTGTAAGTAACAGGGTATAATCACTCAAGTATACGGCGAGATGTATGTCTTGACAAATACACGGGCAGGTGGTGGAATTGGTATACACGTTTGACTTAAAATCAAATGCCTGAACAAGGCTTGCGGGTTCAAGTCCCGCCCTGCCCACCAAATTTTGATGAAACAGATTTTTATTGCAGAAGTTAAAACGCAGTCTCCGTTTGGCTGGAAGTCGGATAGAACATGGGATGAACTTTTTAAAATTGCGAATACATACGGCGATTGGCTTTCGATTCATACCGATCGGCATTGGAGCGGAGATTTTGATTTAATACAAAAAGCCCGCAGATGTTTCGCTAGCGGCAGATGCGTTTATTGTGGGGACAAATCTGCAAGAATTTACCAATAAACTTTAAGCGAATTTTTGCCAGCCGGGTGCTATAATAAAAGGACAAATAAGGGGAGATTTAAAGATGATTGTTTGGATTTTACTAGCTATCGCCGTGCTGCTTGTTGTTGCGGTTATTGGTATTTACAATGCGCTTATCAAATCAAAGCTTCGGGTTGATGAAGCCTGGAGCGACATTACGGTGCAGCTCAAGCGTCGTGCAGATCTTATTCCGAATCTCGTCAAAACCGTCAAAGGTTACGCCAAACACGAAAAGGGTGTATTTGAAAAAGTAACCGAAGCTCGCTCAGCAATTATGAGCGCGACCAAAAAAGGTCCAGCCGAAACCGCCGCCGCCGAGAACCAGTTTGAAGCCGCGCTTAAAAGTTTGTTCGCTGTGGCCGAAGCGTATCCGGACCTAAAAGCCAACACCAACTTCCAACAACTCCAGGAAGAATTGGTTAGCACTGAGGATCAAATCGTTGGCTCACGCCGCTACTACAACGGTGCTGTTCGAGATTTCAACATGAAGCTGCAAGTGTTTCCGACAAATATGATTGGTAATATGCTTGGGTTTAAGAGTCGCGAATTCTTTGATGTTGACGAAGCCGAAAAAGAATCGATCAAAAAACCAGCCGACGTAAACTTCGAATAATCCGGAGCATAAAACGTGAGCGCCCAAAACCAAAAACCAACCAAAAAACCGCGCCGAGTTAAAACGGCCAAGTACCGTTCGTTTCGCTTAAGCAAACGACTCAAAAATACCCGGCCAAAACTGCCGAACGCATGGACACTCGCTACAAATTCGTTCATCACCATTAAACAAAACTGGAAGTTGTTCGGCGGGATCTCCCTCATTTATGCGCTACTACTCATTGTATTGACGCGTGGCTTTGGTGCTGGCGGAGAGTTGGTTGGCACCAAAGAGCTACTGCAGGAGGTTGGCAACACCAACAATACCTACAATAGTTTTTTGCTGTTTAGTAATTTATTAAGCGGCAACAGCGGCATTGCACAATCCGAAACGGCTGGTTTGTTCCAGATGATTATCGTGCTGATATCGAGCTTGGCTTTTGTGTGGGCCTTTCGCCAGACTTACGGCAAAAAAGTTTCAGCCGGTCGCGCGCCAAAAATTCGTATGCGCGATGCCTTTTACAAAGGCATGTATCCGCTTGTTCCGGTGCTTCTTGTTTTGTGCGTGATTGGTCTGCAGCTGCTGCCGGTCGCGCTGAGCAGTGGCGTGTATAGCGCAATGATCGTGAGCGGTCTTGCGGTTACGATGGCCGAAAAAATGTTCTGGATTTTTATCGTCGGTTTGTTGATTATGCTATCGCTGTATTTGCTTGGCTCGTCGCTCATTGCTTTGTTGGCTGCAACCCTGCCGGATGTTACTCCGATGGAAGCTTTGCGCGGTGCGCATAAATATGTCGAACATCGTCGTTTTGTAGTCATTGCAAAGATGCTGTGGTTGGCGCTTGGCATCCTTTTGTTGCTCACAATTATCGTATTGCCGTTAATTGCATTTATTCCGGTCATTGCTGAGCTGGTTTTCTTTATGCTGAGCGTTTTGTTGGTGCCGTTTTCGATTGGCTATATGTATAACTTGTACCGAGCACTGCTAAAATAACGACTATGAATAAATCGCAGGCCGAAAAACGAATCGCCAAACTAAGAGATTTAATTAACGAATACCGCTATGAGTATCACGTTAACGATACATCGATTATGGATGAAGCGGCAGCCGATAGTTTAAAGCACGAATTGACCGAGCTTGAAGAAAAATTCCCCGATCTAATTACGCCAGACTCGCCAACGCAGCGGGTGGCCGGAGCGCCGTCACCCAAGTTTTCTTCAAAACAGCACAGCACGCGAATGCTCAGTTTGAACGATGTGTTCGACGAAGCCGAATTAGTTGCCTGGAACGAGCGGGTCAACAAACTCGTGCCCGGTGCCCAGCTGGAATACTTTGTTGATCTAAAAATGGATGGTTTTGCCTGCGCGCTTATTTATCAGGACGGTCTTCTTGAAAGCGCCATTACGCGTGGTGATGGGTTTGTGGGTGAAGATGTTACGGCTAATGTCCGCACGCTTGATTCGGTGCCGCTTCGCTTGCGTGCGTCAAAAAAATATCCTGAGTTTTTGCAGGGTCGAACCGAAATTCGTGGCGAAATTGTCATGTACAAAAAAGATTTTGAAGCTTTAAACAAAAAGCGCGCGGCTGCCGGTCAGCCGCTGTTTGCCAATCCGCGCAATACTGCAGCCGGTACGATTCGGCAACTTGATCCGCGCTTGGTAGCGGAGCGGCCGTTGCATTTTCGTGCTTATGATATGTTGCGTGACGCAGCAATTGACGTGCCAACATATAAATCGGCGTACGATATTGCCGGCGAACTTGGATTACTCTGCCGCGCCGATGCACTCGTGTTAAAAACAATCGCAGCAGTTAAAAAATATGCCGATGAGTGGGAAGAAAAACGAGCGCAACTACCCTACAACACCGATGGTTTAGTCGTAAAAATCAACGACCGAAAAGTATACGCCGAACTTGGCGTAGTTGGCAAAGCACCGCGCGGTGCCGTGGCGTACAAATATCCAGCCGAACAATCAACTACAAAAGTAAAAGACATTTTTGTATCGATTGGTCGCACCGGTGCTGCCACACCGGTTGCCATGTTGGAGCCAGTCGTCGTCGCCGGCAGTACCGTCCAAATGGCAACCATGCACAACGAAGGCGAAGTGGCGCGCAAAGATGTGCGCATTGGCGACACGGTGATTATTCACAAAGCGGGCGATATTATTCCAGAAGTTATCGAACCGCTTATTAAACTGCGCACCGGCCGCGAAAAAAAATTCGTCATGCCCACTCACTGTCCTGACTGCAATACAAAACTGGTCAAAAATCAACTAAAAGGATCCAGACGTCCTCGTTTGGATGGAGTGCAAGGAGACAATGAGAATCGAAGGAGCGGTACAAATAGTACAGCGACCGAGACTCGCAAGCAGTCGACGCAGCAATCCGCCAAAAGCGCTGGCAGTGTCGCCAGCTCTGCTAGTGAGCAGGCCAGTGCGACGAGGACAGTCTGGGAGGCTGTTTGGCGTTGCCCGAATGATGCTTGTCCGTCGCGAACCTGGAAAAACATCGAACATTATGCTAGCAAAAGCGCGCTCGATATTGAAGGCATGGGCGAGAAGAACGTTATCGCGCTACTTGACAGCGGACTCATAAAAGACGCGGCCGATATCTATACATTAAAGGCTGATGAAGTCGTAAAACTGGAACGCTTTGCCGAAGTCTCATCGCGCAAGTTAGTCGAAGCCGTGCAAGCCAAAAAGCAACCAACCCTGGCACGTTTTTTATACGGACTGGGAATTCGCCATGTTGGTGTGCAAACGGCGATTGATTTATCGAATCAGTTTAAGTCGCTCCAGAATCTGCGCGTTGCAACAATTGATGCATTGCACGAAGTCGAGGGCGTTGGCGAAGTTGTCGCCGAATCAGTCGTGGAATGGTTTGCTGAACCGGCCAATCAAACATTACTGGGTAAGTTCGAAAAGTTTGGAGTTAAACCAGAAGGCGTCAAACACGTTGGCGGCAAACTCGCGGGCAAAAGTTTTGTGGTGACGGGCAGCTTGGAATCAATGGGCCGCGAAGAAGCGGGCGAAAAAATCCGCGCTTTAGGCGGCACCTTCCAAAGTAGTGTCGGTAAAGACACCGATTATCTAGTTGTCGGCGCAAACGTTGGCGCCAGCAAACTTACGAAAGCTGCCAAACTCGGCACCACCCAAATCACCGAAGCAACACTTCTTGACATGCTCGGTAAATAGGTTATGCTTTAAGTATGTCAGGCGCATGGCTTATGCGCGACAAAACAAAAATTATCCAAAAGTGCCCCTGAGCCTTGGTGGGCGCGCCTGAAAATAAAAGAATCCGAATAACTTCGGATTTTTTTATGTAAGGAGTATTGCGTGACATTGCTAAGTGCAGTTTGCGATAACTTCATTTGATCGGGCTTGCACGGCTCCTAATGTCCGTTGATTCAATGCGGTCATGACTGGGTATAGTTTCTCGCGTGTCGAGAGCATCCCGCCTCTAGTTACAAATTCGAATGCTTCTCGTGTATAGCCTTCCTTGACCATGTCTGAAGCAATGAATGGAACTTCTTGGCTGTTAAAATTCGCGACGTCGCTAAGACAGTAAGCCACAAAAGGGTGCCGTAGAACTTCAGTCCGGACAACCTCGTTACCATCCTCTGGGTAAGCAATGCCTGTTTCGTGTAGCCTTTCGCGTTCAGCTGGTACTGTTTTCCTGGCTGTCGTTATTGCGAACTTTAGATCTTGTTTTGCTTGATCTATTTCACCACAGTATGCAGAAAAAACAGCAACATTTGCTAAGCCAAGCACGCCAATCCTAGAGGTAAATTCACTCGGCATCGTTTCGATAGCTGTACTAATGAATTCCTCGGCTTCGTCGTTCATGTCCATTGTGAGTGCATGTACGCCCATTCGCGCAGAAATAAAGAGTCTTGATTCTACATCATCTATGTTAAAAATCGCTCTTTGAGTATCCACGATTTGTTGGGCAAGTTCTGGATCGTCAATTTGGCCGCCCGAATTTTGCAAGGTAAGAGAGCTCAACGCCCATTCGCCGCGCATCGCGGTATGTCTGGCCTGAAGGCGGCGGATACGAGCGTATTCTTCGTGACGATCAAAGTCTTTTGGCAGTGCTGGTTTGCCAATTAGATGGTTAGCCATAGCTTGCGATGGTCGCACTAAGCCGGAACTGGCAAATACTGATGCCCAATCTTCAAGTGCGTATATTCCGTAGTGCGGATCATTCATTACACGATCAATTGCACGTACTTTGGCAATCCCAGAAAATCGTATTTTTTGCTCAAGGGTTGCGGTTTGTGAAGATAACAAGGGTCTTGCTGCATGAGAGCCGAAGTATAGGTCTGGTGTAAAACAATCGGCTGCCTCGTCGATTCTTCCTGCGGCGACAAACGCAGCAAGAAGATGTTCATTGAGCGAGATAGGAAGGTGAGTTGTCCTCGGGATCACACTTGTGTCCAAGCCTGAAATAGTGCCCAGTGCTTTTATTTGATCTAATTTTTGAGGAGCATTTGTAAAAAACGAAAGCATGTCATCTGCAGCTTCTGATGTTGCTTGCGTGGCGAGCGTTGAAAATGTTTCTTGATCAAGCGTGCCATCAATATAGCTTTGCTGGACTTCCATATGCGTAAGCGCTGGAAGGTCGTCGGGCTCTAACTGTTGCCTCGCTTCGACTAATATTGTAGATTCGAATGACATAAAACAAAAAATACCACGAAAATGGTACTTTGAAAAACGGTAGTGTTTTGGTGGAGCATATCGGATTCGAACCGATGAC
>CAYQXB010000041.1:3051-6734 GCA_964421475.1 uncultured Candidatus Saccharibacteria bacterium | reverse complement strand
GAAAAACTTCAGCTGGCAGCACGGCTTGGGAGGCTCCATTCTGTGGGCGGTCTAATCGACACCGTTAAGAACCCGGCGTATACTTCAGCAATTGGTTTAATGCTCCTCGATATGTATCTTCTACCTCAGGCTGGTCATGGTCCTCGTCATGGTTCTGGGGCAAATGAAAAAGTGTTCGGCGCACTCAGCGGCATGTGGGACAAGGTCAAAAAACGCGTCTCGTAGCACGTAATCGTGCACAAAATTACTCAGCAATATTGAAGCAGGACACATTTGGTATGCGCCCGGATTGCAGTTGAGTAGTCCATGAGTTATACTGCAACGTACATAGTTCAAAGTAAGGTAATTAAGGGAAGAATTCATGCCACAAGTTGCTCCAGCTATCGAGACATTTGCGTCAATTAAAGTTGTTGGTGTCGGTGGTGCCGGCGGTGCAGCAATTAACCGAATGGTTGAGGCTGGCGTTGATGGCGTCGAATTCATTGCTGTTAATACCGATGCTCAGGCGCTTCATCATTCAAAAGCCAGCAAAAAAATCCACATTGGCAAGGATACAACACGTGGGCTTGGTGCCGGCGCAGATCCATCGGTTGGTCAAAAAGCGGCCGAAGAATCAGTTGAAGAGATCAAGAAGATGCTTGAAGGCGCCGACATGGTCTTCGTGACAATTGGTGCTGGCGGTGGAACCGGTAGTGGCGCTGGTCACGTGGTGGCGACGGTTGCGACGGAGATGGGTGCGCTGGTCGTGGGTTTTGCGACCAAGCCATTCGCGTTCGAGGGCGAGAAACGTCGCCGCAACGCGGAGTCTGCAATCAATAATCTTCGTAACGCAGTCGATACGTTAATTATCATTCCAAATGATCGACTCCTCCAGACGATCGATCGACAAACACCGCTTCTTGAGGCCTTTAAGGTTGCGGACGACGTGCTTCGTCAGGGTGTGCAGGGCATTTCTGACCTCATCACGGTGCACGGTCTCATTAACTTAGACTTTGCTGATGTTAAAACCGTTATGAGCAACGCAGGTTCAGCGTTAATGGGCATTGGTCGAGCCAGTGGCGACGACCGCGCGGTTAAAGCTGCGCAGCAAGCCATCGAATCACCACTGCTCGAAGTCTCAATTGATGGTGCGCGGGGTATTCTGTTTAATGTTATCGGCGGCAATGATATGAGTATGCACGAGATTAACACGGCCGCAGAGACCATCACTAACGCCGCTGACTCAGACGCAAACATTATCTTCGGGGCCACCATTAACCCTGATCTGTCTGGCGAGATTATTATCACGGTTGTTGCTACCGGATTTGACGCATCGTATTTTACAAAGCGCAGCCAAAATGGCGCCGTCGTCTCAACAGCACAAGATGATGATGACAACAGCGGCGCAGCAGCTGACGAGCAAAAAGTTGCAACTACCGAAAAAGATATGGCAGACATTGATATGGAACTTAGCTCGGGTGCGCACAATGTTGGCGCCGAGGATTTCCATAAAGATGAGCCAATGCCAAATATTTGGTCAATGGATCACGAGGATGATGATAAAAAAGAAGACAACGATGGGGGCGTGGTTGTTGGCGGTGCAGACGATGACCAACTTGATAAGCCTTCGTTCTTGCGCCGATTCAAGTTTGGTAAGCCCGCAGCAAAAAAAGGCACCGACGACTCAGCAGAAGACCAAGCCAAGGATGCCCCTGATAAATCAGATGAATCTGGAACAAAACAAAGTAAATAATACACCGGCTAAAGCATAGAAATTACTTGCAAAAGCGCTATGAGTGGGGCTATGCTTAAACACAAGCACGCTATATATAGTGACAATGTAGTGAGCAAGTACATTTACGCTGAATAAAGGAGGTGCGCAATATGAAATGTAGCCAATGTCAGCATTTGGACACGAAAGTTATCGAGTCTCGAGATGTTGCCGAAGGCGAAGCTATCCGCCGCCGCCGAGCTTGTCCAAAATGCGAATATCGGTTTACGACCTATGAGCGTATTGAGCGTCCGCAGTTGATTGTCATTAAGAATGACGGAAAACGCGAATTGTTCAACAGAGATAAACTGCTAGCTGGTCTGTATCGCGCCTGCGAGAAGACAACCATCACCAATCTACAGATTGAACGAATGGTAGCAGACATTGAGCATCAACTCTATGCCTGTGGTGATGCGGAGATACCGACGACAAAAATTGGCGAGCTCGTCATGGAGCAGTTAGCTAAGCTAAATGAAGTTGCATACGTACGTTTTGCGAGTGTGTATCGCCGGTTTAAGGATATAGCCGGGTTTGAGCAAGAGCTCTCACAAATTCGCAACATGAAGACCGACCAAGTTAATACATAAAGTACAACACCATTTGTGTGGCGTATAAAAAAAGACTTGGTACAATTAAGTCACAAAGTCCTTGGGTGGCGCAGGTAACGATCAATGGGGGTAATCCAATAGATCAGCCTATCTTTTGGGAGAAGATAGATCTGGGCTCACCGGCAAATACAAATAAAAAACATCAAAAATAACAACATAAGTGAGGGTAAAATTATGGGACAAACTACTAGCCTAAGCCTGGGCAGGTTATTTACGAAGCCGAAAACTAAGGGGTACGATGCATTAAAGTGGGTTAAGCGTGACTCGCTGATTATGAATCCGGCCACCCAAAAGCCGGTCTTTGAACAAAAAAATGTCGAGTTTCCAGAGGGTTGGTCATTAAATGCGATTAACATTGTGGCGCAAAAATACTTTACTGGTACGCCGGGTACTGATGAGCGAGAAAAATCACTCAAAGATCTCATCAACCGTGTTGCTGATACGGTGACGCGACATGGCCTGCAGGAAGATTACTTTGCGTCTGATCAGCAAGCTGAGGATTTCCGCGAAGAGTTGAAGTATGTTTTAGCGACGCAGCGTGCGGCGTTTAATTCTCCCGTCTGGTTTAACATCGGTGCACCATCACGGGCTCAGCAGGCAAGTGCTTGTTTTATCCTCGGTATTGAAGATACGATGCCCGCAATTTTGGATTGGTACCGCGAAGAAGGCATGATTTTTAAGGGCGGCTCTGGCTCGGGTGTAAACCTCAGTCCCATTCGTTCGTCAGTCGAAAAGCTTGGCAAGAGTGCCGGAACTGCATCTGGTCCACTCAGTTTTATGCGCGGTGCTGACTCATCGGCCGGCGCTATAAAAAGCGGTGGTAAAACTCGCCGTGCTGCTAAAATGGTCATTTTGAATGCTGATCACCCGGATGTCGAAGAGTTTATTTGGTGTAAGGCAATCGAAGAGCGCAAGGCACGTGCGCTGGAAAAAGCCGGCTACGATATGACGCTCGACGGCAAAGATATCTTCTCGGTACAGTACCAGAATGCTAATAACTCGGTGCGCGTAACTGATGAGTTTATGGAGGCAGTTGTTAACGACCAGGATTACGAACTTCGCGAAGTGCGAACTGGTAAAGTGGCGCGCCGCGTTAAAGCTCGCGACTTGTTCCGTCAGATCAACGAAGCCGCATGGGAATGTGCTGATCCGGGCATGCAGTTCGATACCACAATCAACAAATGGCACACTGCGCCAAACGCTGGTCGAATTAACGCCAGCAACCCTTGTTCTGAATACATGCATCTGGATAACTCAGCGTGTAACCTCGCTTCGATTAACCTGTTGAAGTACCTCAATAAAGATGGCTCATTCGATATTGAGGC
>CAYQXB010000041.1:0-3041 GCA_964421475.1 uncultured Candidatus Saccharibacteria bacterium | reverse complement strand
CCTTGTTGGTTACTCAGAGTACCCAACAGAGAAGATCGGCAAGAATGCCAAAGCCTACCGAGAGCTTGGCCTAGGCTATGCTAACCTCGGTGCGATGTTGATGGCGCTTGGTTTGCCGTATGACTCAAATGAGGGCCGGGCAATTGCAGCGGCGATTACCGCGATCATGACTGGTCACGCCTATGCAACCAGTGCAAAAATTGCCGAACGCGTAGGACCGTTCGCAGGATTCCACAAAGACCGCGAAGGGATGCTCAAGGTGATCAAAATGCACCGTGAAGAAGTCTCAAAAATTGATGCCAGTATGGTGCCAGAAGATCTCTTGAGTGCTGCGGCTCACGCCTGGGACAACGCCGTTGAACTGTCTCAGATGTATGGTGTGCGAAACTCACAAGCGAGTGTCCTCGCGCCAACCGGTACGATCGGCCTGATGATGGACTGTGACACCACCGGTATCGAGCCTGACCTCGGTCTTGTGAAAGTCAAAAAGTTAGTAGGTGGCGGCACGATGAGCATTGTGAACCAAACAGTGCCACGAGCATTACAGATGCTTGGCTATAGTAAAAAACAGATTGACGATATCATAAATTACATTGATGTTGAAAAAACAATACTTGGTGCACCGGCGCTCAAGAAAGAACACGAAGCAGTCTTCGCTTGCTCAATGGGTGATAACCCGATCCACTACATGGGACACGTGAAGATGATGGGCGCGGTTCAGCCATTTATCTCCGGTGCAATTAGCAAAACAGTTAATATGCCCGAAGACGTAACTGTTGAGGATGTCGAGCAGTTGCACATTGAATCATGGAAGCTCGGACTTAAGGCCGTGGCGATTTACCGTGATAACTGTAAGGTTGCACAGCCGCTGTCGATGGCCAAAAAAGAAGGGGCTGCAGACAAGGCTCCAGCTGCGCCAACTATCGAGGATCGCATCGTGGTCAAGGGTGCTGTACGCCGCTCAATGCCAAAAGTTCGCTCAGCAAAAACCTTCTCGTTCACTGTTGCGGGGCTTCACGGCTACTTCACCGTTGGTGAGTTTGAAGACGGTACGCCGGGTGAATTGTTCATTAGCATCGCTAAAATTGGCTCAACCCTGGCAGGGCTTATGGATTCATTCGGTCGCTCAATCAGTTACGGCTTGCAGTACGGTGTGCCGATCAAGACATATGTCAAAGGCATGGCTCATATGTCGTTTGCGCCAGCTGGTATCACCGATGATCCAGATATTCGCACCGCCTCATCACTGGTTGATTACATCTTCCGCCGATTAGCGCTGACGTATCTATCGTTCGATGATCGTCTCGAGCTTGGCCTGGCGTCAATCGAAGATATGCCAGAGCAACAGACAAGCTTACTTCGTGAAGAAACAGCTCCGCAAGTTGCTGAAATCGAAGTAGTCGAAGAGCTCAAGATGGTGATGCCGGAACCAGCTCAGGCAGCCATAGAACCAAAAGTTGCCAGCAAAAAGGCAACTAAGTCTGATGAAACAGCGCCAATGTGCTTTAACTGCGGTAATCAAACGCAAAAAGCCGGCAGCTGTTACGTCTGTACCTCGTGCGGTTCGACAACGGGTTGTAGCTAGGCAAAAGTCGAGTGCACCAAAAAAGAGGCTCAAAGGGCCTCTTTTTTATGGGGTAGATACTGACCGTGTGATATGCTGTAGGCATGAAAGCATTAGTGATTTATCGGCCGGATTCGGAGCAAGCCCGGAGTGTCGAAGAGTTTATCCGTAACTTCCGTGAACGTACTGGCAAAAACATCGAACTCATCAGTATTGATACTCGCGACGGCTCCAGCACAGCGTCATTGTATGACATTATGCAGTATCCGGCGGTGTTGGTGCTTCAAGACAACGGAAGTTTGGTCAAAGACTGGGTTGGCGATCACTTGCCGCTGGTTGATGACGTTGCTGGCTATCTTGCCGGTTAAAGTTGTTTAGGTTACAATAGTCAGCAGTCCGTTTGAGCAGCAATCAACTGCAAGGAGCTGGAAGAAATCTGAATAACAGAGAGTAGAACCAGCCGGGGAGCCCGAAATAGCCACGAAGCAAGTGCTAAAAGAATCGTTTCTTTTGGAAGTCAGATGGTACCTCCCATGACAATGGGATCTGACACTAAAAGAAGCGATTTTTTATTTTAAAAATCCAGAGGAGAAACCATGAAGTTCAAAGCAAACACTCGGCGAAAAGCTATTGAATACGAAAAGGATCTTGTTGAGCAATGGAAGAAAAACAAGACGTTTGAAAAGTCGGTCGAAAACCGACCGAAGGATAACGCCTTTGTATTTTACGATGGTCCACCATTTATCTCTGGCGTACCGCACCATGGAACGCTGCTAAGTTCGATTATCAAAGACATTGTGCCGCGCTATCAAACCATGAAAGGCAAGCGCGTTGAACGAGTATGGGGTTGGGATTGTCATGGATTGCCGGCAGAAAGGTTTACTGAGAAGAAGCTCGGTATTCATTCTCGCCAAGAGGTGCTGGACTACGGAATCGAAAAATACATCAAGGCAACTCGCGAGAATATGATCCAAACGAGTGGCGAGTGGGAAGAATACGTCGATAGAATCGGCCGCTGGGTTGATTTTAAGGGCGCGTATAAAACCATGGACAAAGATTACATGGAAAGCGTCTGGTGGGCGTTTAAGACGCTGTTTGAGAAGGGCAAAATTTACGAGGGCGAAAAGGTGCTGATGTACTGTACGCTCGATGGCACACCGCTTTCCAAGGCCGAAGTCACGATGGACGCTGGAGCGTATCAGGATATTACTGAACCAAGTGTCTATGTAAAATTCAAGCTCGAAGATGACTCGACGTTACTTGCCTGGACGACCACGCCATGGACGTTACCAGGCAACACCGCGGTCGCTGTTAATAAAGACCTGGAATACACCGAAGTAAAACTTGGTGATGATCAGTTTATCTTGGCGACGGAATTGCTTAGCAAGGTGTTAACTGACAAAAAACATCAGCCGCTTGATTTTGAAATTATTCGAACGCTCAAAGGTGAAACGCTTGTCGGTAAATCGTACGAGCC
>CAYQXB010000040.1:5347-6799 GCA_964421475.1 uncultured Candidatus Saccharibacteria bacterium | reverse complement strand
AAAACGAAGCCAAAGACAACGCCGAAGAAAAAGCAGCGCTCGTTATTGCGCAAGCAATGGAACGCATGGCCAGCGAAGTAACTGCCGAGCGAACCATCACCAGCCTGAAGCTCGAAGACGAGGAAATGAAGGGCCGCATTATCGGTAAAGAAGGCCGCAATATTCAATCATTGCAACGTGCCACTGGTGTGGACATCATGGTTGATGATACGCCAGGTTACATCGTGCTTTCCAGCTTTGATCCAGTGCGCCGTGAAGTCGCTCGCCAGGCGCTTGAAATGTTGCTCAAGGACGGACGGGTGCATCCGGGTCGTATCGAAGAAGTTGTGGCTAAAGCCCAAGCGAATGTGCAAAAAGAAGTTATCCGGGCGGGTGAAGATGCCGCGCGCGAAGTTGGCATCATTGGCATGCCAAAAGAAATTTTGCAATTACTTGGAGAGTTAAAGTACCGAACATCATACGGTCAAAATGTATTGAAACACAGTACTGAAATGGCGCATTTGGCGGGAATTATTGCTGAGGACATTGGTGCAGACGTTAAGATTTCTAAATACTCTGCACTTGTGCACGATATTGGTAAGGCGCTGACGCACAAGATCGAAGGCAAACACCACCATATCTCGGGTGAAATGCTCCGCAAGTACGGTGCGCCAGAAGCAGTCGCCTTGGCTGCTGAACAGCATCACGATGATGTCGAAGCAACAACCGTCGAAGCATTGATTGTCCGAACGGTCGATGCTATGAGCGCGTCGCGCCCAGGTGCGCGCAACATCTCGGCCGAAAACTTTATTGAGCGCATGAAGGATCTCGAAAACGTCGCTAACAGCTTTAAAGGAATCGAGAAATCATACGCTATTTCTGCTGGGCGTGAAGTCCGCGTGTTTGTTCGACCAAAAGATGTCGATGATTTAAGCGCGATCCGCTTGGCTCGCGACATTGCCAACAAGATTGAATCGACCATGCAGTTCCCAGGAACCATCAAAGTAAACGTTATCCGCGAAACCCGCGCAATCGAGTTCGCTAAGTAGGTTGAACCTATGCAAATCTTTTTTGAAGCACATGGAACCACGTTCGATAACGAAGCAAATTTGGCTTCGGGCTGGAACGATGTGGCACTTTCGGAAACTGGCAAGCAAAACGCAAAGGATCTGGGTGTGCGGTACAAAGATCAAAAAATCGATGCAGTTTTTGCGGCCGATCTGGAGCGTGCGTACCAGACGGCAATTATTGCGTTTCCTGACTTTGACCCAAAAAAGCTATTTGTCGATTGGCGTTTGCGCGAGTGCGACTACGGCGACATGACACGCAAAGATAAAGACGAAGTCGATCTAGAAAAAGTTAACCGAATTGATACTCCATTCCAAAACGGCGAAAGCTATCAACAAACTATGGAGCGCATGGGTAGTTTTATCGAAGACCTCAAAAAGACAAACTTTAAAACAGTTGTTATTG
>CAYQXB010000040.1:0-5337 GCA_964421475.1 uncultured Candidatus Saccharibacteria bacterium | reverse complement strand
GTTGGTAGTCGCGCGACGCATTACGGACTCGATCATTGGATAAATGGAGTCTCGATTGAAGATTGCGTGCAAACTAAATTTACATGGCAACCAGGTTGGGAGTACGAACTAAAATGAAAACAATCTTTTTTGTTCGGCATGGATTAACGGACGCCAACGTAGCCAATATTGTAAGCGGCGGCGAACACGAAGCTATGTTAACGGACGAAGGCAGGGCGCAAGCCAAACGCGCCGGGCAAGATTTAAAACCAAAAAACGTTGATCTTGTAGTTTGTTCGCCCATGAAACGCACGATCGAAACAGCTGAAATTATCGCCAAAGAACTTGGCATTGATCCAAAAACCATTCAAAAAAACGAAGATTTTCGCGAACGAATTATGGGCGTATATTCACAGCGACCGCATCCGGAATATCGTCAAGCGGTATCAAAAGGCGAAGTGCACGAAAGCCTAGAAACTCCGGCGCAAATGCACGAACGCGTAAAACGTGGCTTGGAATGGATGCAAACGTTGCCGGGCAAAAACATTGTGTTGGTCAGCCACGGTGCAACTGGTCGCATGGTGCGCGTCATTAGTCAGGACTTGCACCACGACGAAATTTACAAAGTTGAAGGTTTCGGCAACACCGAAATTTACGAGTTCACACTAGACTAAGCATAAGCGTGCTATAATTTTGGTAAAGTGAATCCCGTTAGAGCCACTATGACTAGTATGGAATTTAATGAAAGATTGAGTCTAGTTTACTATGATAGCCGTTTCATTGAGGCTCTAACGGGATGAAAAAATTTTTATTGCAGAAGATTCGGTTGAGTTGGTATTTCGCGTTTTTCTTCATTTTTACATGACGTTGATTAACTTTATTCTGCCAAGGTACAAGTTTGACGGTGCGGCGCTAACAATATTCTCAGTTAACTCGTTCTTGTATGGTTTTTATATTTCGCCAATTTTAGGCGCTCAAAAAACGCGCATCGAAGAGCTCCATAAAATAATCCGCTCAGAAGCCAACGCGCTGTTTGCGATTGTGCTCAGTACCAAAGAGCTGCCCCAACATCTGCGAAACGAGCTACAAGACATGTTCGCCGATTATCTGAAAAAAACAATTCGGCATCATAATACGGTTGGCGAAAAGGCGTACGAAGAGATCATTACGTACCTTATTAATTACAATGGCATGAAACACGAAGAAGTCGATAAGATTTTAGAAAAAGTTGTTGCCAACCAGCAAAATCGCACCATGTTTAATATGCAGATTAATAATAAAGTGTTTAGCAACGAGTGGATGATCATGTTTATGCTGTTTTCAATTACACTTAGCTTTATTCTTTTGCTCGATACAGGCGACAGTGTTATGCTCAGCGTCGTGGCGGCCTTGTTGTGTACAGGTTTGAGCATGCTGATCTTGATTTTGGTCAAACTCAGTACACTGACTCACAAAAAAGCCAAACAAATGTGGCAGCCGTTCCAAAAGCTGATCGACAGCCGTTTCTATCGCCTAGATTAATATCGATGTATAGCTCTAGCTTTTAGCAAGGGAATTTTCTCTGTTCCAGCACTCGCTATATGATTACCGATAAACCCTCCTTGGTCGGGGTGAAAGGACTCGAACCTTCGACCTGACGGTCCCAAACCGCCCGCGCTAGCCAACTGCGCCACACCCCGGCCTAGGAGTATCTACCATTCATAACAGTAGCTTATTTTACCAGATGTACCTCTCTGTTGCCAGCTAATAATATGCCATGGTCGTTGAAACCAATTTTCGATAACTCTTCAATAAGCATTTTTTCTAAAATTAAGTACGTTGATTTATCGGCAAACCTCACCTTACAGGTGCCCAAACTTTTACCAATTTTTTTGCCAGTGGGCCGAACGATTGTTTTGTTAAATCGTGAAAGTGGAATGTTGGTTACCTTCGACCAGTAATCTTCAAGTTCTGATTGATCGTCGCCAAGGTGTATTTGCAATTGTACGGATAAACGTTCCTCAGGGGTTTTTACAATAGTTCGCAGGAATAGTAAAAACGTGCGAATAATTTGCGGATTAGTATTCGTCACTTCTATTGGATATGAACGAGCCATTTTCCATCTCTTGTCTAAGCGAGATTTCGTTCCTTCTGACCACCAAATGCTAACACCCATAGTTCTTAGAGTCTGCTGGTTCATGCACATATTCTAGCACGCGGTATGTACCATGTGTAAAATAATAACTGCTTTGCGGTTCGGTCGTTAGTCGCAAGCCCCAGCGAAGCGGGCGCTTGGATTAACGTGCGCCGTCCTTTCACCCCGACCAAAGAAAAAAGATTGTCGTCTGACAGTCTTTTTTCTTCGTTTGAGTAAGTCTCGAACCTTCGACCCGAGATTTTTGCCTGCAAAAAGATTGAAGGTCGAAGTTCGTTCGTGACAAATATGCGTAGAAGCTCGCTTCGAGCATATTTGGAAACGTGCCGCAGGCAGCCCCTTTTTAGCCTGCCAAGCAACCTGCTCGTGCTTGCTCTTAGGTAGTTTAAGGCGTTTAATAGTAGTATGTTTGGAAGTAGAGAGTCTTTAAAAACCAGGAAAAGACAAGAAGCACTAACGCTCGTTTCGCTATTTCTACTATCAGAAGCGACACCTGAGCCAAATGGTGCGGTCTGGAATCATGACGTGCACCGTTGGCAGGTGATGTCTGATTCACGGCGACGGCATTTTGTAGCGACACCATCCATGCTAGTTATTCTGAATGGGTTTGTACGTAAAGGTCACGTAGCTGCGGCGTACGAGCCAACCCTGTCTATTGTTGAATCGAACGAAAATAGTCCAAATGTGCCTCGAAAGTTTTATCGGCCAACGCCCCCTGGAGAGCTCGCAGCGCTGTATGCGATTCCAATATTACGCGAAGCAAATATTGTCCCATCCTGGCTTCCAGAGGCTACATTGCAGACTCCTCAACTCCCAGAGGGTTTTGAATTCACGATGCCGATTAGGCCGCTTCGAGACTTCACTCGCGAGTAGTAATTGCTTATGCTTGCAAAGTTTGCCCAGTAGGGTGAAACTATAGGTACTATGGCAAAAGCAACGACAACTCCTACGCCAACTAAACCGCGCATGTGGCCGCTCATGACGATGGCTTTTGGCGCGGCATTATTATTTGTCATCGCCAACTCAGCACTATGGGTGAACCGCTATATTTTTGATGCGAGTAACTTCACCCAAGTTACAACTGCATCGCTGACCTCCGAAAGCAGCCGTCGGGCGATGGCGCAATCAATCACGAACCGTGCCCTGCAAGATTATCCGACGGTCCGCAATGTTATCAATAATAGTGCAGTGAATGTGGTCAGCGGCGTGTTGGGAAGTGATCAGGTGGAGAATGTTTTGCAGCGAGCAATTAGCCGTCTGCAGATTGCCTTAACCTCTAATAACCTGGAATCAATTGTGATTGATTTGAGCGGGCCAAAAGATGTGCTTACTAGAATTATTAACGTTGTGGGTCAACAGCGAGAAGTCAAAGTGAACCCAGACAATATTCCGTCCGAAATCGTGCTGCTCGACGCCGATAAGATTCCAGACTTTTATAAGTACGGCGTGTTCTTTTTGTGGCTCGGGCCGATTGCGCTGATTGGTGCAGCGGTATTGACGGCAGTTCCGTACTTTAAACTTCGCCAAAATTATAAGTTTATTATGTTGGTGCAGGGCGCTGCGTTGTTAGTAGTTAGTCTGCTGGCGTTGCTACTTGGGCCGCTATTCCGGCCGCCGTTACTCGCAAATTTGAACCGTGATGAAGCCCGGATCGTCATCGGCAATTTGTACGACGCATTCATAGCAACTTTTAACGCGCAAACAACCTCGCTGATTATCGCTGGAATAATCGTGATGGCGGTTTCTGGAATACTGTTTGTGTACCCAGCGCTTCGTACGGTCGTCAAGAATCCACGCAAAGCAAACTAAGGCGTAAACTAGGGGCGAACTGCCGGACAGTTGTCGCGAACTATTTACTTTCGTTACGATAATAAGGTGTATAGTAGTGATTATGTTATCGCTGATTTTTGCGCTCGCAGTTGTGTTTGTTTTGCTTGTATTGGCTGAATTATTGCGCCGCATGAAACTAATCCAAGGTGAAGTTGCTCGCAAATTTGTGCACATTACGGTCGGCACATTTGTGGCGACGTGGTTGTTTTTTATGCCGCTGGAGGAAGTCCGCTTGATTTGTTTGGCGTTCTTGGTTGTGGTGTTGATTGATCGCCGGCTCAAAATTTTTAAATCGGTACACAGCGTTAAACGTAAAACCATCGGCGATATTATGTTCCCGCTCGGGATTATTCTTACAACTTTTATTACGAGTTCGCCGTGGATTTTTGCGGCGGCAATTTTGCATTTGAGTCTTGGCGATGGGTTTGCGGCTATTTTTGGCCAGCACTTCCAACCAAAATTTGCCTATTCGATTCTAAAACAAAAAAAGAGTTTTATTGGCAGCGGCGTGTTTCTGATGATTTCGGCGGCAATTACGGCCGGTTTTTTATTTGGCGCGCCGCCCGATATGTACGCCAGCGCATTGCCAATTCTGATTATGTTGCCGGTGGGTGCGACGCTACTCGAAAGCCTGTCGCTGTTTGGTGTCGATAATGTTACCGTGCCGGTTTTTGTCGCTTTGATGCTTACCAGCCTCCAGACTGTCGGCTAGAACTGCTATAATAAAGCTATGATTAAAAAACTGAAACAACATTTCGAAGATTATTTAAGCGAATTTGTCTACGGCGGCATAGACGGTGCGGTCACAACATTTGCAGTGGTGGCTGGTGCGACTGGTGCGCGGTTTGACACCAAGGTTTTGCTGGTGCTTGGGTTTGCAAACTTGATTGCCGATGGTTTTTCGATGGGTGTCGGTTCGTATCTTTCGACCAAATCGCAAGTCGAAGTTGATGCAAAAAAAGGCAAAAAAGCGTCCGATGAACCATCGCCAATCATCAACGGCGTTACCACGTACGTTTCGTTTATTTTGGTTGGTTTGGTGCCACTTTTGGCTTACACGGTTGATCTGATTTTTGAACTGGATAATACGAACTTATTTGAGATTTCAATCTTGTTGACTGCCCTGGCGTTTATCGCAATCGGTTTGCTCAAAAGTCGGGTCGCCAAAACTCCGGTGCTCCGTGCTGTACTTGAAACACTCATTCTTGGTGCGATTGCCGCCGGGTTTGCGTACTTCCTCGGTGACTTCCTTGAGAAGCTCATTGCCGGCTAATCAGCGTTTCTTATCTATCGCATCTGAGGTACAATAATGCTCATGGTAATCTGGTTGTGTCTTCGCTGGTGGTATAGCGCGGGCTGGTTGTGGGCTTGGCGGACCTTTGTGGTACAGCGCG
>CAYQXB010000039.1:2114-7045 GCA_964421475.1 uncultured Candidatus Saccharibacteria bacterium | reverse complement strand
CCACCTACAATGACCAACCAGCCCTGAAGCTCACCTATGTCATTACTGACAACGGCCCCCTTGACCTTGACCCAACGATCGGACAAATCAAAGACCCAGTCGGGTTAGCGGTCGCACAGAACAATACCAATGGAACTGATGGAGAAGATGGTAGTTCATCTGACTCACTAGCTGATACTGGGCAAGGCACAACAGTCATTCTTTCGATCGCGACAATCCTGATGGTACTGGGTGCTGCGCTCCTGACCCGAAGACAATTCCTGCAAAGACGATAGAACAAAACAGGGGAAGAATAGTAGAGTACGACGAACTCTACGACGGGTAATACCATTGACAAATAAGTATTACTCACATACTATAAGTAATATGAACCACACATATAGTATTACTAGCAAAGGTCAGATCACTATCCCTAAAGAGTTTCGTGACAAGCTTGGGCTGAACGCGTTCGGTAAAGCCACCATAAGCATGAATGACAGAGGCGAAGTTGTGCTGAGTGCTCCAAAAAGTCTGGACGCCGTACGGGCACTACTTGGCACCCCGACATTCAAGGACAGTCCTTCAGAAAAAGAACAAACCATAGGCGCGGCATTGGCTAAAAAATATGGTGTTCATTGACACGAACATTATATTGCGGTGGCTGCTTGGCGACCACAAGGAACTTAGTTCAAAAGCGGAACAGCTCGTTCAAACTGCCAAGCCAGCAACATTGCTCATAACAGATATCGTTGTAGCCGAAATAGTCTATGTACTGCGGAGTACGGGGCGCGACCGCCAGCAAACAAGTGAAGCTTTGCTCTTGCTTGAGCGAACCACAGCTTTTAAGTACGAGAATAAAGATTTAGTCGGGGAAGTCATCACATTACTGACCAACACAAAACTGGATTTTGCCGATTGTTATCTGTTGGCCAGAGCTAAACGCGAAAAACGAGGGCTCATGACGTTTGACGCTGCAATGAATAAAGCTTACAAGACGGCTACATAGGCGGACGCATAGCCCTGGCCGTAACTTTGTTTCTATGTTTGCGTTGTCTACGACGAGATAGGCGATAGGCGTGAGCGGGTTGATAAAAGATGTAAAAAATGCTACAATACTGGTATGACAACTCCGTTTGAACTCGAAGGCGAATACCACCATCTGCAGGAGCACATTGAACGACTTGAGGATGAAAAACACCGTGCCGCCACCGCTACCAGCAATCCGACTACCGCTGCTCAACAGGCAGAACTCGACTGGTACACCGAGGAAGCATTGCAGCTGCGAGCAATAAAGGGCGAAGTTGCCCAGCAGCTCTAGCCTGATACCAACAGAGATAGTATAATCAAAAAGATTATGGCAAAAAGAAAAACCAAATCAAAGAAGAAAAAGGATCAGAAGGACGAAGAACCATCGTTGTTCTGGCCGCAAGCTGGTGCAATTATTATGGTGTTGTTCGCCGGCTTTTTGCTGCTCGGCGGATTTGCTGCCGGCGGTCCGTTGCCGGAGGGCTTATTCGGTTCGGCATTTTGGGCGTTTGGCTGGGCAGCCTACCTCACGCCAATCGCATTGTTATTCCTTGGGGTGTGGAAGTTTGTTTCTGAGGACAAACAGATTCCGCTTGAAAAATTAGCCAGTATGATTGCGCTGTTAGTTTTTGCTTCAGCGTGGCTGTTTACGGCGTTTGCCAGTGTTGATAGTTACGGCGAACTGGCCGGCGGTCACGGTGGGCAAGTCGGCGAAGTACTGGGTGGCATGACGCTCAACTTGCTAACCAAAACACCGGCCAGCATTATGTTTTTTGTGCTGAGTGTGCTGGCGTTCTTCCTGGCATTTGGGATTTCGCCGTCGGTTATCCTGAAGCTACTCGATAAGTTCAAAAAGAACGAAGAAGACACCGATCTTGCCGAACTCAAAGAAAAGAACAAAGACTTCCAACTGAACGAGGGGGTTCCGGTCGAGCATCGTAATCCGCGTCTGGCCAGCCTCAAAAATAGCGCCGCAAAAATGACGCCGGCCGAAAACCACAGTGCACTCACGGTGGCCAGCGACCCGTCATGGAAGCTGCCATCGGTTGATCTGCTGAATCAAAAACAGGATAAAGCCGATGCTGGCGATGTTGAGGGCAACGCCGAAATTATCAAAGAAGCTTTTGGCAACTTTAATATTCACGTCGAAATGGAAGGCGCCAACATTGGACCGCGCGTCACACAGTACACCATGAAGCCGCCCGCCGGTGTTAAATTGACCAAGATTAGCGCGCTCGACAACAACCTGGCGCTTGATTTGGCGGCACATTCGATTCGTATCGAAGCACCAATTCCCGGTAAACGCGCTGTTGGTATTGAGGTGCCAAACGTCAAATCGGCCACTGTTCGCCTGAGCAGTATTTTGCAATCACCGGAATGGGCGGGGGTCAGCGGGCCGCTGGGCTTTAGTATCGGTAAAGATATTTCCGGTACGCCAATTGTAGCCGATCTGGCCAAAATGCCACATCTACTGGTGGCGGGTCAAACTGGTTCGGGTAAATCGGTCATGATCAACACCATTCTCACCAGCATGTTATACCGTAATAGCCCAAGCGATCTCAAACTGATTTTGGTGGATCCAAAGCAAGTCGAGCTCAAACCATATGACGATATTCCGCACTTACTGACTCCAGTTATTACCGAGCCAGAAAAATGTATCAGCGCCCTCAAATGGACGGTCGCCGAAATGGAGCGTCGCTACAAAGCGCTGGCCGAAGTTCACAAACGCAATATTACTGAGTACAACAGCCTCAAAAAAGAAGAAGGCATGCCGTACATTGTGGTCGTGATCGATGAATTGGCCGATTTGATGATGATGGCGGCGCGCGATGTTGAAGCCTTGATTGTGCGGATTGCGCAGAAAGCTCGCGCGGTTGGCATTCACCTGATTTTGGCCACGCAGCGACCGAGTGTTGATGTGATTACGGGGCTGATCAAGGCCAACATTCCGGCGCGTATTGCCTTTACGGTGGCCAGCCAGGTTGATTCGCGGACAATTATTGATCAGCAGGGCGCCGAGAAGCTGCTCGGAGCTGGTGATATGCTGCTACTCACGGCCGATATGCCAAAACCAAAACGCGTCCAAGCGGCGTTTATTGACGAAGAAGAAACTGGTAAGGTGACGCAGTTTATTCGCGATCAGCGAGAACCACAATACGACGACGAGGTGGTCAGCCAACCGGTGCAATTGAATGGTCGCGGCGGTATCGTTGCCGAGCCATCCAACGACATGGACGATGATATGTGGAAAGATGCTGTCCAAGTGGTCGTGGATGCTCGAAAGGCGAGCACTAGCCTGCTGCAGCGTCGCCTGCGAGTTGGCTACGCCCGCGCGGCGCGTTTGATTGAAACGATGGAAGAGCACGGCATTATTAGTCCGGCCGATGGCTCGCGCCCGCGAGAAGTCCTGGTAAGTTCTGTCGATGAAGTATTGGCGGCAACACAGCCAGCGGCACCAGAATCAGCCGCTTCACCAGAAGTAACAGACGACGAAGTCTTGAACGAAAACTTCCCCGACGAGGATAAGGCCTAGAAACAATGTTGTCCTCACGCAACCATTGCCAAAAAAAGCCTTTACCTAACAGAGGTATTACGCTATAATTTAATCACTTATCAATTCGGCTTATGACAATAGGTACATGGGCTATTAACCAGAGAAGGAGTTCTCATATATGGCAGATAATCTGCAGCAGTACGAAATTGGCGTATTGTATCATCCCGGACTTGAGGTCGATTTGACCAAAGCCGAGGACAAAGTCACCAAAATCTTCACCAATAATGGTGGTAAGGTTACGGCGACCGATAATTGGGGCAAAAAGAAATTGCTGTACCCAATTAAAGGCAACGATCACGCGGTGTATGTTTTTTACACCGTAGATTTGCCAAACGAGGCGGTTTCAAAGATTGAAACAACGCTGAACATTACCGACGAAGTGATTCGTTACTTAATCGTTCGTCAGGACGAAAAAGAGCTCGCGAAAGCTGCCGAAGCTAAAGCGCTCAAAGAAAAGAACGAAAAGTCACGCGAAGATCACAAAGATGGGCGTAGTGATTCAGAAAACACAGACGAAGCAAACGACTAATAATAGGTTGTAGGTTAGAGCGGATAGGCTAGAGCAAAATCTAAAACCTAATCACTAAAACCTAACTTGACGAAGGAGAATTTCATGGCACGAAGCATTAACCAAGTAACACTGATGGGGAATTTAACACGGGATCCAGAACTACGGCAGATTCCGTCTGGCCAAAGCGTTTGTAGCTTTAGCTTGGCGCTGAACCGCGCGTACAAGGATCAATCAGGTGAGTGGAAAGAAGCTACTGATTACATCGACGTGGTCGCCTGGGCAGGTTTGGGTGAACGGGTAGCGCAGTACTTGAGCAAAGGACGACGCTGTTTAGTGGTTGGCCGCTTGCAATCCCGCTCATGGGAGCAAGATGGACAAAAGCGCAGCAAAGTCGAAGTACTGGCTAACGACGTAACTTTCCTCGACAGTCGCGGTGGCGGTGACGACGGCGGAAACAGCGACGGCAGCGGTAACTTCAACCAAAGCGGTTCAAGCAGCGGGGGCGACAAGCCAGCGCCAAGTAAACCAGCCAAAAAAGATGATGTCGTCATCGAAGACATCGGTGACGAACCTATCAACTTGGATGATATACCATTTTAATAAGGAATTTCGAATTTCGATGTTCGAATTTCGACGCTTGAGTTTCTTCAAAATTCAAAATTCGATATTCTAACTTCGACTCGACTGAAAGGAGAACACACATGGGAAAGATTTTTAAACAACGACAAGACGTAGCATATTTTGACTACAAAGACTTTAAGACTTTGCAGCGCTACGTAAACATTTACGGCCAAATTGAGTCTCGAAAAAAGACTGGCCTGACCGAGGCGCAGCAAAAGCAATTGGCTCGGGCCATTAAAC
>CAYQXB010000039.1:0-2104 GCA_964421475.1 uncultured Candidatus Saccharibacteria bacterium | reverse complement strand
GCGCCCGACACCTTGCATTATTGCCATTTGTGGCGAATAATTAGCCGTAGAATTAAAGAGGAGCATCACAATGAGTCCTGAAGCAATAGAACGAGCAGAACAAGAATTCGGCTACGCACCAACATATCAAGAGGCTGTGCAGCAGCAGATGCACCCGCACGAGGAGCAACAGCAACAACAAGCTGAGCAACAACAACCGCTTCCAGATGTGATGATTGAAGGTGTCGCAGAATAAATGGCGCTCGGAGTAACTGACCTTAAAAAAGGCACCGTATTTGTGTGGGAGGGTACACCGTACCGCGTTGTGGAGTACGCCCAAAAAGTGATGGGTCGTGGCGGTTCGATCGTGAACGTTAAAATTAAAAGTTTGGTTGACGGCAAAGTTTTGGCCAAGACTTTTAAGGGTAACGAATCGTTCGAGCCAGCCGATGTGGCCAGCCAAACTGTGCAATATTTGTATTCAGACGGCACTAATTTCTTCTTTATGGAGCCAGATACCTACGCGCAGTTCGAGATCGCAAGCGATTTAATCGGCGAACAAGCTGGCTACTTAAAAGAAGGCGACAACGTCACCATCCAAATGTTTAACGACAATCCGATCAACGTTGAGCTGCCCAAAAATGTGTATCTTAAAGTAACCTACGCCGAGGATGTCGTAAAAGGCGATACCACCAATGCAGTGACCAAAGATGCCGAAGTAGAAACTGGCATTAAAGTCCGCGTCCCGGCCTTTATTAAAACCGGTGATGTAATCTCGGTAGATACCGAAACCGGCGCCTACCGCGAACGCAAAAAATAGAATCTCGAATTTTGAATTTCGATGTTAGAATCAACGCATGATAAAGTCTTTCACCGATCTTGAAGTTTTGAAAACAGGGCATCAGCTTGTGCTCGAAACGTATGAATTGACAAATAATTTTCCAAAAAACGAGCAGTTTGGGCTAACAAGTCAGATGAAACGCTCCGCCGCATCAGTAACTGCAAATATTGCAGAAGGATTTGGTAGGAAAAACTCAAAAGAAAAAGAGCAATTTTACCTGATTTCGGCTGGTTCGCTTTTTGAACTAAAAGACCAGCTGTTGATTGCCAAAGATGTTGGATATATAAAAAGTGATGTTTTTGGTAGGGTTGCTAAACTGGCAAACCAATGCCACGCTCAACTTAACGCAATGTTGCGAACGCACCGAGCGCGTCGAAATTCTACATTCAAAAATCGAGATTCAAATGCGCAAGCGGCTTGATCAAGTATTAGTTGCCAAGAAGTTGGTTGAAACGCGCTCTCAGGCGGAGAATTTCATTCGGTTGGGTGAGGTTTTGGTGGATGGCAAAAAAATCACTAAGCCAGGCTATTTTGTCGATCCAAATTCGGATATAAAACTGCTGGCGGTGGAGCGGTATGTGTCGCGCGCGGCGCTCAAGCTTGCTTCTATCGCGCAAGATTTTAAACTCGATTTTAAGGATAAAATAGTGTTGGACATCGGCAGTTCGACCGGTGGTTTTACGGATTACGCATTGCAGCACGGCGCCAAAAAAATAATCGCCGTTGATGTTGGTACCAATCAGCTCCACCCAAGCCTGCATAATAATCCAAAAATTGAGCTGCACGAGCAAACTGACATTCGGGATATGCACGAACTTTCAAGTGCGCCAGACATCATTGTGGCAGATGTGTCATTCGTTTCACTACGCGAAATTTTGCCGCACGCCAAAAAGTTATCAAGCAAAAACACGCAAATTGTAGCCATGGTTAAACCGCAATTTGAGGCGGGAAACAGCAGCAAACACAAGGGCGTTATCAAAAATGATCGCATGCGCCGCGATATCCTAAAAGATTTTGAAATCTGGGCAAAACAATATTTTATTGTTGAACAAAAAGCTGATTCTAAAGTTTCTGGCACAAAAGGTAACATCGAACGCTTCTATTTGTTAAGAGTCAGTAACTAGCAACGAGCGTCGCGGGGTTGGAGTGGCGTGCATATTGCAACAACCACCACCCGTGATGTACACTTGAGCCAATACACCATAAGCGTTATGTAAGATATTTGTGGTCTTACATATAAACAGGAGAGTCCTATGAAATCAAATCCACGCAGCAATACCACCC
>CAYQXB010000038.1:5220-7099 GCA_964421475.1 uncultured Candidatus Saccharibacteria bacterium | reverse complement strand
ACGAAGAGGACGGCGGTGTCGAGGACGATCCGAAGGGTGCTGACGAAATTGACCAGTCATTGTATCGTATTCCGGGTCTAAGTACTGGAGACGTTGATCCATCAAAACCCTATGATTTTGAACAAGAACTGAACAATGATCTAGATCTGTCATCTACTGGGGGGGGTCTTGGCGACCGGCTTATATCGCGGAGCACGTCTTATGGTGGAGATGTTTTGCCGCCGAGGGACGACGATACTCTGGATAATGATCTGGATCTGGCGGATTTTCTGACTCAAAGGCAAGATGTTGACCCGGATGTAGCCGATATTATCGATGATGCCAGTGATGAACCAACTCGCCGCGAAAAGTGGAGTGCACGCTTCGGTCGCGCCAGAGAGCTGGCGGGCAACGCAACGCGGTGGACTGCTGCTAATGTTGTCTCGGCAACCGGTAAGGGTTGGGAGAGTGTGGGTAAATTCTTGAATCATCCAGAGAAGGCTCGCCGGAACCGTCTCGTAGTGGCTGGGGTTGGCATTGCAGCTGTTGGTGTCGGAATTGGCATTGCGGTCTTTAAGGCAAAACAAGGCATGGAACACCAGGGTGGCGGCAAGCAAGAACTGCTCGCAACCTTTGGTTCCAAAGAAAAAGCAAAAGCTTTCCACGACTATATCAATATGACCGATAACTTTAAGATTAAATTCCCGGTGTTGGAGGGCGGTATTACGCCCAAGAATAACCCGGCGCAGTATGACATCATGATGCACGCGCAGCTTGATGCACTATTTAAGGCTATGGAAGAGGCGGAGAGGACGGATATCGTAAACTCAGTAACCGGGAATGTAAGCTCAGCAGTATGATTGCGATAAAGTTTATTGTTTCAGTTCACAAAGGAATGCTACAATAAAAACCATGTTTAAACTCGACAACAACCTACTCATCGAACTCGGCCTGGGGGGCTTGAGTCCGCAAGATAAAAACCGAATGCTGGCGCATATTTACGAGACGCTCGAAATGCGTGTTGGTATGCGGTTAGCTGAGGGTATGACCGAAGCGCAGTTGGACGAATTCGAAACACTCATGCCGCTCCCAGAGGATTCGCAAGAGGTTCGCGCTCAAAAAGAACAAGATGCACTCAAGTGGCTGGAATCAAACTTCCCAAACTACAAGCAAGTTGTCGCCGAAGAATTAGAAAAGTTAAAAGCCGAAGTTAAAGCAGCAGCGCCGCAAATTATTGCCTCTGCTCAACAAGTACCAGAGGTACCAGCGCCGGGACAGTTGCCGACAGATCCGGGACAACCAGCTGCACCGCAGGCGCAACCACCCCAGTAATGGGACTATACGAGCAAGTGCTTATGACCGGCAAGAAATGCTTGACCGGTCATTTCTTTTTTGCCGGCTGGCTTGAGGGAATCAATAACCAGCGCATCTTTACCACAGAAAACCACAAGCTGCTTGTTTAGAACGGCTGTCGTGCCTGGTTTTCCGGATTGTGGCTCGATGTGTGCTTTGGTGACCGCAACGTTCTTACCGGCAAGCTGTGTGCGGCTGCCGGGCCATCCTAGGTAGGCGCGGACTTCGCGTTCAATTGTTTGTGCGGGCTTTGTCCAGTTAATAACGCCATCACTCTTTTCGAGCTTTTGAGAGTATGTGGCACGATCTGGATGCGGTTGTCGCCGAGGCGCGAGCGTGCCGTCTAAAATCTTTGGTAAAACTTCGACTAACAGTTCAGCCCCGAGGGTTTGAAGTGTTTTGGTAAGCTCAGCTTTTGATTCGTTGCCCTGTAGATGCACCGTTTTTTGCTTATAGATTGGGCCCTCATCCATGCCGGCTGTAAGTTGCATAATTGAAACGCCAGTTGTAGTGGCTCCGTCGAGCAAAAAACGGTGCATCTACAGGG
>CAYQXB010000038.1:2630-5210 GCA_964421475.1 uncultured Candidatus Saccharibacteria bacterium | reverse complement strand
CCGCGATATTGCGGCAAGAGCGACGGATGGATGTTAATAATTCCGAGCGGAAATTCGTCTAGAATTCGCTGAGGAATAATTTGACCATAGGCGGCAAGGACTGCTACCTGCGACGTATGGGGCTTTAACTCCTTGAGTTTTCCGGTGACAATTTGCTCGATTTCAAACCCTGCATCACGAACGGCATCACGAATAATTGGTTCAGCCGCCGGCAAACCAGTGGCTAACTTTTCGTTACCAAAGAATACGACTGTTTTTGATATCGCGGTCATAGTTGAGTGCCTCGAGTTTGCCATCTTCCTTTAGTTTATAAAATGCCTTGGGGTCATCTTTGATGTGATCCACAAAGAGTACCCCTTTTGTGTGATCGATTTCATGCTGGAAGACTCGCGCTAGAAATCCCTCAGCGGTAATACGTATTTCTTTACCGCTGGTATTGAGGGCTTTGATGCGAACTTTGTTGTAGCGGGGAACTTTGCCGTACACATCTTTTATACTGAGACAGCCCTCGAAATCTTCTTCAATTTCGCCCTCAAGTTTCGTGATTTCGGGGTTGATGAAGACCATGAAGTTGCGATTTGATTTATTCTCGAAACTCTCTCGAATGATTACAATTCTAAGCAGTTGGTCCACTTGCACTCCAGCAAGCGCCACACTGACTTCGTGGTCGCGGTGATCTTCCCAGTCAAGTGTTGAAAGCTTCATATCCTCGATCTTGCTGAGAATTTCTGGGGTGATAAGACCAACGCGCTGGGAACGCTGTCGAAGACTTTGATGCGGCAGGGTGATAATATCTTTTCGGCTTACTGTCATTTAGGCATCAGTATAGCGTATTTTTATCGACGATAACAGATTAGATTACAGGAGGTTTGTCGGGTCAATGTTATGGCGCCACTTTGGCGGCAGTAACTTGATAATCTCAAGTAGTTGACTGCGCTGCTTTGCTTTTATGATGAGTTGCCAGTTGTACGTATTGTTGGTCTTTCGGTGAAATCGTGGAGTAGGTCCAAGAATGGTGACGATAGGATGGTCGTTCTTTATCTGTTCTTTAAGTGCCTGAGCAGCTTTTTGGGCTGTTGACTCTCGAGCAGCTGAATAACTCAACTGTAGTAAGTAGTAGTAGGGTGGGAACTGAAATTGTTTTCGTTCGAGCAGCTGATTGTTGTAAAAATTGTTCCAATCCCGCGCTAAAGCAGTTTGCATAACTGGGTGCTGAGGATTAAAACTCTGAACAATAATCTGGGTTTGATGTTCGCTGCGCCCGACACGTCCCATGACTTGTGACAAGAGGTGGAAAGTTTGTTCATCGGCTGTAAAATCGGGAATATACAGGCTGCTATCAGCAAATGGAATACCAACAAAACCGAGTCGCGGCAGATCCAAACCCTTGGTTACAATTTGTGTTCCAATTATGATGTCAACATCACCACGTTTTATAGTTTCGTATAGCTGCTCAATTGTATTATCAGAGGTAGTGTCGCTATCGAATCGTTTAATGACAAGATCGGGAAAATACTTCTGCAGTTCAGTCTCGAGTGCTTTAGTGCCGGCCGCCTTAAACTGAATGTCTGTATTTTGACACTCAGGGCACGATAACGGAGGTGCTGTATTGAAGCCACAGACGTGACAACGGAGGTCATGATGATCTTGATGATACGTTAACGGCAGGTCACAGTTAGGACACGAGGCTTGCCAACTACAGTTATTGCACACAATCGATCTTGCGGTTCCTCGGCGGTTAAGGAATATAAGCGAAGACAGTCCGCTACTTTTTGTGTGGGCAATAGCCTCGAGCAACTGTTCTGAGAACAACCATGATCGCCTAAAGTGTTCTGACTTGGTCCGATCGATAACTTCAATCACCGGAATTTTAATTGCCTTACTAATAGGCTCGCTCATTCGAATAATCGGTACTTTGTGAGCATCAAACATGAAATAATCTGCGACCAAAGGTGTGGCCGTACCGTAGACGCAAAGAGTTTTGTGCAATTGTGCCAACTTTGCGGCGACACGGGTTGCCACGTAATTGGGCGACTGCTCTTGTTTATAGCTTGAATCGTGAGCCTCATCCAGTACGATCAAGCCAACAGTTTTGAGTGGCAAGAACAAGGCCGAGCGAGGTCCAATAATAATGTGCGGTTGACTTGAAGTCGCAACTTGCAACCAGAGTCGACGACGTTCGGCATCGGTCAATTTGGAGTGCGTGACAAGGACCTGCTTGCCAAACGTAGCCTGGAATGTCTGGAGCAACTGGGGAGTAAGTCCAATCTCGGGTGTCAGGATGATTGCTGATTGACCTTTTGCCAACGCATTTTTTGCCAACTCAATATATACGCGCGTCTTGCCGGTCCCGGTGTTGCCGTGCAGCAGAACAGCGCCGGTATCTTGTTTGGTAATCTGAGTGAGGGCGGCTGTTTGCTCAGTCGTCAGTGGCGGTAATTGAGTTTGATGCATCTGATGAGTCTCAGGCGTTTCAAGTTCGTATTTTTGCGGGATACTCTTTGGCAGAAATAGTCCGGTAATTTGACCGCTGGGTGCTGGATAATAGGACATAAGCCAGGTGTGGAGTTCGCGTAGTTC
>CAYQXB010000038.1:0-2620 GCA_964421475.1 uncultured Candidatus Saccharibacteria bacterium | reverse complement strand
GCAGAACAATGTCATTAAAGCTACGAGTAATTTGTTTGACGGCGAATTTAGGCTGAGCTGTGATCTCTTTTGTAGCAAATCCGAGGACGGTTTTTGACCGTAGATTAATTTCAACCACGGCGCCAGTTAACAGAGGCTCCGGCGAGCTGTATGTTAAGGGTGTTTGTTTGTGATACCCAATGTCAGCGACCCATATTTCGTAGAAGTACATGCTTGTAGTATAGAATTTTCGCGCGGGATATTGAAAAAAATAAATCGGCGGGTATACTAGGGTATACGTTGTTTGAATGACAATACGCTCATGCTCAAGGCGAGAGTCAGAGTGTGGGCAGGTGAGAGAACAATAGAGGTCAGCAGGGAAAAAGGAAACAAGTAGTAAAATTATGTTAGATGTATTTATCACTTCCAGAGTCCGACGCAAGATTATTGTGGTCTATGCGAAGTATCCTGATTTCAAAACCCACGTACGCGGGTTGGCGAAGCTCATCAAAGAAGACGCTGGCAATATTCAACGAGAACTAAAACGCCTCGAGAAGATCGGGTTTTTAATCTCTGAGCGACAGGGAAATACAAAGGTGTATTACACCAACAAACACTTCGTTATCTTTAAAGAGTTACAGAGTATTGTATTGAAATCTCAACGGACTGCTCAAAAGAAAACCCACGCGTGACCAAAAGAAAACCCACGCGTAAGAACAGTCCGGAAATTAACAGAGAAGAATTAGTTGCAAAACTTAATACTTTTAGGTAGAATACCAAAGTTATGATTCAAGTATCACGTAAAGATCCAAAAGAACCCCTCGAGAACTTACTGCGTCGTTTTACGCGCAAAGTACAGCAATCGGGTGTTATCGCGCAAGCAAAACAAAATCAGTATTTTGAGAAACCAATCAGCAAACGCGAACGCCGCGAACGTGCGATTGTTCGTAAATCACGAAAATCTCTAAAAACTGCTAGACCAACCTCTGGCCAGCGGTAAAAGCTGATGGACATCAAACAAAAAATCGAGCAAGACCTCAAAACAGCACTTCTCGGTGGGGATAAAGCTGCCGCTATGGTGCTGAGAAGTCTAAAAAGTGCGATTTTAAACGCTGAGATCGCCACCGGAAACCGCGAGACTGGTCTAAGCGAGACCGAAATTATCAACCTCCTTAAAAAAGAAGTAAAAGCGCGCGTAGAAAGTGCCGAGATGTACGTCAAAGGCGACAGCCAAGAACGTGCCGATAAAGAATTAGCAGAAAAAGCTATTATCGAAAAATACCTACCAGCGCAAATGTCGGACGAAGAACTTGAAGCAGTTGTTGATAAGATTTTAGCTGATAGTGGTGCAGTCACGCCGCAAGCTATGGGGCAGGTTATTGGTCAAGTAAAACAACAAGTTGGCGGTGCGGCTGATGGATCGCGTATTGCTGTAATAGTGAAAGGGAAGCTCGGGTGATAATTTTTACGGGTGTTGCAGGTTCAGGTAAAAGTATTCAGGGAAAAAAATTAGCAGATAGTTTAGCGCTTCCGTGGGTATCGACAGGTGAGTTTTTGCGTATGTTGGTTTCTGGCGAGAAGCGAAAGAAAATGCTGGCGGGCAAATTGCTCGGTGATCACGAAATCATTCAGTTGGTACAAAAAATCTTTACAGTCATCGATCTGAACGAGGAGTTTGTATTGGATGGCTTCCCGAGAACAGTTGCTCAAGCCGATTGGCTCTTAGCCCAGGCCAAGCATAATCAGTTAACGATTACCGCCGTAGTACATTTACAGGCTGATGAAGCGGTTGTAAGCAAGCGCTTACTGTCACGTGGGCGACCAGATGACACCGAAGAAGCTATCAAAGAGCGATTTGCTGAGTACCAACAAGCTATGCTGCCAATTCTGCAAGAGTTTAAAGAAGCTGGTGTTCCAATTTGCGAAGTGCAAGCCGACCAACCAGTCGAAGCGATTCATAAGCAAATCGTAAAAACGATAACTACTCTTATCGATGACAACACAACCAAAAACTAAGCAAGAGATTGAGGCGATGCGCGAAGGTGGCGCAATGCTGAGCGCTGTTTTCAAAGATCTGGCAACCTACGTAAAGCCTGGCCTTACCACGAAAGATTTAACAGACCGTGCAGCCGAGACGCTGCAAAAGCTCGGTGGCAAACCGGCAATTCTTGGCTACGGTGGATTTCCTGATGTACTGTGTGTGTCGGTTAACGACGAAGTAGTTCACGGTATCCCAAGTACCAAGCGAATTATCAACGATGGCGATATCGTTAGTATGGATTTTTGTGTGCTCCACAAGGGGCTTATCACGGATGCAGCGTTTAGTGTGATTGCTGGAACTGCTCGTCCGGCTGACGCAGCGCTCCTTAAAGCAACCAGGCAAGCATTAGATGCAGCGGTTGATGTTGTTGAAGACGGCGTAAAGACCGGAACGATCGGTGCTACTGTACAGAAAGTACTCGAGACCAAGGGCTACGGAGTTGTTCGTGATTTTGTAGGTCACGGTATAGGTCATCAGATGCATGAAGATCCAAACGTGCCGAACTATGGCTTGGCCAATCAGGGCCCAATGTTACATGCCGGCATGACGATTGCTATTGAGCCAATGGCGATGTTGGGTAAAGAGCGTATAGTGACAGAC
>CAYQXB010000037.1:0-7110 GCA_964421475.1 uncultured Candidatus Saccharibacteria bacterium | reverse complement strand
TGGAGCCGTTGACGGTGGTGAAGCCGCCGCCAGCGTAGAGGGTTTGGCCGTCGGGGGTGAGGGCGAGGGTGCTGACATCACTGTTTATATTGGGATTAAAGTTCGGGTCAACCGTACCGTCTGGAAGGATACGGGCCAGATGATTGCGAGCAACGCCGCCTATTTCGGTGAACCAGCCGCCAACATATTGTGAGCCATCGGGAGCAGCGATTATAGCACTTATAGAATTCCACTCACCTACTTGCGGATAGTCCGCTATAGGCTCATTCGGAAACGGCCCAGCTGCCTGAACCGACGTAGTGGCCAACGGGCTAATCAGCGACAATAACAGCGCGGTAATAAATAACGGAACAAAAAGCACTCGTTGTACGCCACTAAAAACTCGAGTCACTGCTAATCGTCCTGGCATCTTTGATATATTAGCTTTCACAAATACCCTCCTGTTTGTTGTAAAACGCAAAACTACGAACACCTCACATCGTGCTTATGATGTATTACCTCAAGTGTATACTATGCTTACGCTTTGTTCAATCCCGTCAGGATAACTACTACGGAATTTAATGCCAGAATTTTTTGTCGGCGTGTTTGTTGAATTCTTCCAATAGTTCTTTTTGTTTTTTGGTGAGCTTTTCGGGCGTATCAACAATAATGGTTACGATGTGGGCGCCACGATTTTTGCTCCGCAAATGCGGCACGCCGTGATCGGATAGCTTAAAATCGGTACCGCTTTGGGTGCCGGCCGGGATTTTCATTTTTATGTCGCCGTCGACCGTATCAACTTTAATTTCTGTGCCAAGCGCCGCATCAATCATGCTGACGTGCTCTTCACTTAAAATCAAATCGCCTTCGCGCGTGAATTTTTTGTGCGGTTTGACGTGAATGTTTACATATAAATCACCTTTTTCGCCGCGGGCGATTGCCTCACCACGTTCGCGGAGGCGAATCGTGGCGCCGTCGTCAATGCCGGCCGGAACTTTGAGTTTTACTTCTTGCTTTTTGGCTTTAACGCCTTTGCCATGGCACACACTACAAACTTTTTCGGGAACCTTGCCGGAGCCTTCGCACTTATTACAAATACTGGCCTGCTGAATATTGCCAAAAATGGTGCGCGTAACGGTTACGACTTGGCCGGAACCTTTACATTGATCGCAGGTTTTTAGTTCGTGTCCAGGCTCGGCTGTTGTGCCTTTGCAGTGTTCGCACGTATCATTGATATTTAAATGTAGATCAACGTCGGTCCCAAACACAGCTTGTTCAAACGTCAGGCTGATTTCGGTTTGGATATCATTGCCGCGGTTTCGTCGGCCACGACCACCACCGCCGCCCGGTTGCTGGCCACCAAAAAAGCTGCTAAATATATCGCCCAAGCCCAAATCCCCGAAATCAAAGTGGACGTTTTGCGAGTGTCCAGCCCCGCCGCCAAAACCCGCAAACGGATTACCGCCTGGCCCGTCAGATGCCGCCGAAGAACCAACGCCAGCGTGACCAAATTGGTCGTAGCGTTGGCGCTTGCTGGGGTCTTTTAATACTTCGTAGGCTTCGTTTACTTCTTTGAACTTGGCTTCGTCACCGCCTTTGTCCGGGTGGTGTTCGATCGCTGCTTTTCGAAAAGCTTTTTTGATCTCATCCGCGCTAGCAGATTTTCCAACGCCTAATAATTCGTAGTAATCTCGTTTACTCATCGCTGTTTCTCCTTAAAATACTTTAGGACAATCGGCGTGTCAAACGTGATGGTCTTTTTTGTCTGAGTAGCAACTGAACGATTGAGCCACCCTGCATAACACAGATAGTTTATTGTCGCACCGCCCTTTTTTGAAGCTTGTATTGCCGGCACAAGATCGCTGTCTGATGATACTAAAATCAATTCTTTTTTGAACCGACTGCTCAGCACAAGATCTGTCGCAACACGCACATCCACTCCTTTTTCTTGCAGTACCATTGTTTTTTTGCCGCAATGCACACAGGCATTCGACTCGCGTACTCGTAAATAGCCAGCTTTTACAACTTTAATTTGCTGGTTTGTGATATCGGCAATCCAGTGTCGATTTGCGTCCATAATTGCGGCAATGCGTTTTTGTAGTTTAAGTGGAATTTTTTGCTGTGGTTGTTTAATTTTTGTTGTGTAGTAGGTTACGTCTAGATTTTTTTGAGTCAGCACTTCTTGTAAAAAACCAATCAAATCAAACTTAAAGTATGCGTTTTTGTCCGCTATTTTTGATTCCTCCTTCAAAATATGCGCAATTTGGTGCCGTAAATTTTCGCCATCTATCAAAACGATCATTTGCTTTCTCCATCAAAAAGCCCCGCTGAGGCCGGAGCCAACACGGGGTGCTGTAGAGCAATACTATCATTGAAAGACACCGTTGTCAATTCAGCATTTTTGCCTAAAGCAGCCCCGCGTTCAAAACCTTTTGGCACTATCCTCTCGCTCTGTTCGGGGCCTAGTTTGGGCATTATTTTTCTTTCTTGTCTTCTTTTTCGGCCTGTTCTGAACTTGTTTCAGGATCGACGACTTCGCCTTCTACCGGCTCCTCGTCCTCCGAAGCTTTAGCGGAGGGGGATTCGTCTTGCTCCTTGCTCCCTGCTTCTTGCTCCGCATCTTTTGATGCCTCCTCGTACATTTTTGCGCCAATTGGCATGATCTTGTCGGTCAGTTCTTTGTCGGCTTTTTCGTCGGCCAGTACTTTCTTGGCGCTCTCAACAGCATCACTCAAAGTTTTGACATCGTCCTCACTCAGCTTGTCTTTGTTGTCAGACTTCATTTTTTCAGCCTGATACACAGCACTATCGAGCTGGTTGCGAACTTCGATCATCTCGCGCTTTTTCTTATCTTCTTCGGCGTGCGCTTCAGCGTCTTTGGCAGCTTTTTCAACTTCGGCTTTGTCTAGGTTGCCGCTGTTTTGAATCGTAATGCTTTGCTCTTTACCGGAACCTTTGTCTTTAGCAGTTACATTCAGGATTCCGTTGGCATCGATATTAAAGGTGACTTCAATTTGCGGCACACCACGCGGCGCGCTTGGAATTCCGTCGAGTACAAATCGGCCGAGTGATTTGTTGTCGCTGACCATTTCGCGCTCGCCCTGCACCACGTGAATTTCAACTTGCGGTTGATTGTCTGCGGCTGTTGAGAAAACTTCTGACTTGCTTGAAGGAATGGTTGTGTTTCGTTCGATCAACTTCGTGGCCACGCCGCCGAGCGTTTCGATTCCAAGTGAAAGTGGCGTTACATCAAGCAGCAACACGTCTTTGACGTCACCTTGCAAGACACCACCCTGGATGGCAGCGCCCACGGCTACAACTTCGTCTGGGTTGACGCCCTGTTTTGGATCCTTGCCAAAAATATTCTTCACTTTTTCGATAACTGCCGGCATGCGGGTCATACCACCAACCAAGATTACTTCGTTGATGTCCTTGGCATCGAGCTTGGCATCTTTCAAAGCTTTCTTGCACGGGCCTTCGGTTTTGTTGATCATGTCTTCAACAAGGTCAATCAACTTGGCGCGAGTCAGCTTGTATTCAAAGTGCTTTGGGCCTTCGGCGTCAGCTGTCAAGAACGGCAAGTTGATGTCGGCGACTTCGGTTGTACTGAGTTCTTTCTTGGCTTTCTCGGCTTCTTCTTTCAGGCGCTGCATAGCAGCTTTGTCGGATTTAACATCAACGCCAGAATCTTTTTTGAACTCTTCAACCAAATGATCAACGATCTTCATGTCGAAGTCTTCACCACCCAGGTGCGTGTCACCATTTGTGGCCAGCACTTCAAAGACGCCGTCGCCAAGTTGGAGGATGGATACGTCGAACGTACCGCCACCAAGGTCAAAGACGGCGATTTTTTCTTCCTTGCCTTTGTCGAGTCCATAGGCAAGTGCCGCAGCTGTTGGTTCGTTAATAATTCGCTTTACTTCCAACCCCGCAATTTTGCCCGCGTCTTTGGTGGCTTGGCGCTGTGAATCGTCAAAGTAGGCTGGCACGGTAATGACCGCTTCGGTGACTGGTTCGCCCAAGAAGCTTTCGGCGTCAGCTTTTAATTTGCTCAGCACCATGGCTGAAACTTCTTCTGGGCTGTATTCTTTGTCGGCCATTTTGACTTTGACACCATTACCGCTCTTGACGATTTCGTACGGCATCAGGTGCAAATCTTTTTGCACTTCTTTGTCGTTAAACTTGCGACCAATCAAACGCTTGACGCCAAAAATTGTGTTGGTTGCATTTGTGACACGCTGACGATTAGCAACTTGGCCAACCAGGCGTTCGTTATTTTTGTTGATCGCAACCACTGACGGAGTTGTGCGGTTTCCCTCACTGTTAGCAATGATTTCTGGCTTGCCAGATTGCATCACCGCCATTGCTGAGTTAGTTGTTCCGAGATCGATTCCGATTATTTTTCCCATAATTTATTCTCCTTTTCTTAGCTTTCTTTCGTATTCTCTTTGCTCCCAGTAACCTTTTCGTAAGTCTGCAAGTTCTTCGTCGGTAAATGGTACTCTTCCTGAAAAGAATGCCAGTGATTGAGATGCCTCGTCAATTTCGCTTTCGCTAGGAGGTCTGGCCAGCGAGGCAGCTAGTTCCATGGCTTCGACTTCAACGCTTGGCGGTACAACAGGCTCTGCTTCAAAATCGCTCATTTTGCTAGCTCCCTTCTTCCTTGCTACTTTCTCCTTGCTCCTGTGCGGATTCCATCCGCACTTTCACCATGGCGTGGCGGATAACTTCGTCGCCGAGGATATAGCCGGGTTGAAGTTCCTCGCAAACAACTTCCACCTGCGCTGACTTGTCCTTCGTTGCCCCAGCAGAGGAGGAAGCTTCGGAGGACAGGTCAACTTCATCGCTTTCTTCTATACTTATTGCTTCGTGAAATTTTGGATCGAAAACTTCGCCCAACGCCTTAATGCGCTGCACGCCCATATCATCGAGTGTCTTCTGCACCTGCCGCTCAATCTGCTCCACCCCCTGTTTCCAGGACCTGGTCCTGGAAATGGAGGAAATGTGTTGTAGTAGGCGTTCGCAGTTGTCGAGAACGGGGAGGATTTCGCGAACAGTCTGGGCCTTTACCGTGTCTTTTAGTTTGGCAATCTGTTCCTCGTGACGACGGCGAATATTAACTGAATCCGCACGCTCGCGCTGCAACGCATCAGTGAGCTCGTCAATTTTTTGTTGTAGTTCTACAACTACCGGCGTGTGTTTTTTAGACATTGAGTACCCTTTCTAATGATCGACTTACATAATCAACAAGTCCGACTACCTGGCCATAGTTTTGGCGCGTTGGTCCAACGACACCAACGAAGCTTTGGCCGCCTGGTGTTTTAACGCGGCCAATAATTGAACTCGCACCAGCCGATTTAAAAATAGGATTTTCGCGGCCAATATAGACGGTAATACGATTGTTGTCTTCGTAAATTTGATCAATCAATTCTGGGAGATTTTCGACGAGTCGAGCAATTTCCTGTGCCTCAAGACCGCCAAAAAATTCCGGCTGGCTAAACAAGGATGATAACCCGGATTGGTATACACGATTGTTCCAAATACCGATACTCAGATTGTCTGTTGCAGAAGCTAACGCTTGTACGGCGTTTTTTATGGCTTGTTCGGCTTCGCCGGAGTCATTGATTTGGCGTTCAATGGCGTACGCTTGGCGCGACGTTTTTTCGCCACTGACTTCGCTCAAATTATTAACATAATGGCGATAACCTTTGTCGGTTGGAATTCGCCCAGCGCTGGTGTGCGGCTGTTTGATGAAACCTTGCCGTTCAAGTTCGGCCATTTCGGCGCGGATGGTTGCCGAGCTAACGTTAAAAACTTTGGCTAACAGCGAACTTCCAACAGGAGCAGCAACTTCGGCGTATTGCTCGATAATTGCGGCGAGTAATTTTTCTTGGCGGTCAGTTAAAACATTCATATAAATAGCACTCTTATACTTACAGTGCTAGTTTATCGCAGCTGTTAGCACTCGTCAAGTGAGAGTGCTAATTGGGTGCCAGTTTAAGAATTTCGCCACTGTTGATAGCGATCAAGAACGATAGCAACCACCTGTTCAAGATTGTTTTGCTCGGTATCAACGACAAGATCGTAATTGTCGAGATTGCCCGGATCAATACCATAAAGCGTATCATAACGGCGATTTTCGCTTGCTAAACGGTGCGCTAATACTTTGGCGTACTCGGCTTTATTAGTCGGAATAGTTTCGTTGACTTCTTGGCGCTCTTTTAGGGCTTTGATAATTCGTTCGGCAGCTACATCCAAATCCAGATCAAGAAAAACTTTGAACGAATCGGGCATCCAGTGCCATGCAGTTCGTGAATCGAGCACTATCTTATCTTGAGTTGCATAGATTTCGCGCAAACGTCCGTCGACCAAATGATCGATTTCGGCGTTTTGTTCGGCGCTCAAATTTGCCTGGAGCACGTCAACACCTTGCTCTTTGGCGACAGAACGAAAAAGGTCGCCGGAAGAAAAATGCTCAAAACCAAGCTGTTTGGCAACCAACTTTGCAGTTGATGATTTTCCGCTACCTGGGCGACCGGCAAGTGTAATTATATTTTTTTTCATGTGTCAATTTTACTTTATATTATGCTTTTGTCTATACATATGTTGGTTGGTCGTGTTTGTGCATCATTTATTCGGCAAGCGATGGCTGATCTGCTAAAATTAAGCATAACCCTCGAGCGAGGTTTATTGTTTATAGGAAAATACAGATAAACATGGCAAGACTACCAAATCCTGGTTCAGATAGCGGCAAGTGGGGAGATATCCTCAACGACTTTTTGAGTGTGGCTCATAATACTGACGGAACGCTTAAGCAAGCCGACCAAATCAGCCAGGCTCAAGCGACTGCCGATGCAGCTATTCCCCAAACTGCGCTTGACACCGACGGTACATTGGCGGCTAATAGCGACTCTCGCTTAGCAACGCAGAAAGCTACCAAAACCTACGTCGATGCCACTGTAGCAAGCGGTGCACCCGATGCTACCAGCACGGTCAAAGGCAAACTCCGGCTCAATGGTGATCTGAGTGGTACGGCCGATGTCCCAACCGTTCCGGCGCTGGCCAATCGGGTCAACAAAGCTGGCGACACCATGACCGGCAAGTTGATATTACCGAGTATTCAAATTACCG
>CAYQXB010000036.1:0-7136 GCA_964421475.1 uncultured Candidatus Saccharibacteria bacterium | reverse complement strand
CATAAAACTTCAGCGCGTTACCACCGGTCGTTTTTTCAGGATTGCCAAACATCACACCGATCTTCATGCGGATTTGGTTGATAAATATAATGGTGGCGTTAGAACGATTGATAACACCGGCGAGTTTTCGAAGCGCCTGGCTCATCAGTCGAGCTTGCAAACCCATATGTGAATCGCCCATGTCGCCTTCGATCTCTGCGCGCGGCACCAGTGCCGCAACCGAGTCGACAACAATAAGATCAACTGCATTGGAACGCACCAATGTTTCAACAATTTCGAGCGCTTGTTCGCCGTTGTCTGGCTGACTCAGCAGTAGGTTTTCGACCTTGACGCCAATTCGTTTGGCGTATTGTGGATCAAGCGCGTGTTCAGCATCAATAAACGCCGCAGTGCCGCCGTTCTTTTGGATTTCGGCAATCGCGTGCAACGTCAGCGTTGTTTTACCAGAACTTTCCGGCCCGTAAATTTCGATAATTCGGCCTTTTGGCAATCCGCCGCCCAGCGCCATATCCAGCGAGATTGCCCCTGTTGATACAACTTCAACATTGGCGTGTGTTGATTCACCCAACTTCATAATTGAACCTTTGCCGAACTGCTTTTCGATTTGGTCGAGCGCTAAGCCCAGTGCCTTGTCTTTGCCCGAAACTTCCCCCGCATCGGCTTTGTCGGTTTTATCAGTTTTATCAGTTTTTTTGACCCCTGCCATATGTATTCCTCCACTCCTCACCCGATGATTGTACGGCTAGTATAGCATGCTCCTTATCGATGCTTTCTGATTAAAACTTGAGGGAATCCTTTGTTATTGCATAAGCTTTTTATATACTAGGGATAAGTATGAATCCTGTTAGAGCCACTATGTATACTTTAGAGTTGCACGATAAACCCGGTACGATAAACCGCCTGGAATATTTCATGGGGGGCTTAGCGAGATGAAGATTTCTGATGCGCTGGCGGAGAAGTTACTTCTTAACGCCAAAAAAGCAACTAAGGAGCAACTGAACAAATTGCGCGAAGAGGCTGCGGCCGAAAAAAAGTCGCTGCAAGAAAAAGTCCTCCACAACAATCTGATCAGCGAAAAAGATCTAACCAAACTCTACGCCAAAGAAACTGATGTGCCGTTTGTCGACCTCAACCCCAAAGAAATCAAACGCGAAGTACTCCACCTGATTCCAGAGCGCATTGCCCGGCAATACAACGTGGTTGTTTTTGATGTCGACGAAAAAGGCAACAAACTGCTGGCCATGGAAGATCCGGATGATATTCAGGCGGTGAACTTCCTGCAAAAGCAACTGGGTAATAACGTTAATGTAACGGTGGCGACGACATCAAGCATTCAAACCGCAATTGATCAGTACCGCGGCAATATTAGCAATGAACTTACCAAAGTTATTGCCACTGGCGACGACACCGAAGATGCCGAAAAAGAAGAGGAAGTCACCGAGGAAGATCTAGCCGAAGATTCGGCAACCGCGCAAACGGTGAACTTATTGATTGAATACGCAATTAAAGCTGGTGCCAGCGATATTCACATTGAACCGCGCGAAGAACACGTGCTCGTTCGATACCGTGTTGACGGCGTGCTTCGCGAGGCCAATAAACTACCCAAGAAAGTCATGGCCGCACTTATATCGCGTATTAAAATTTTGGCGAACCTCAAGATCGATGAACATCGTGCGCCGCAGGACGGTCGTTTTAAGATTGAAATTTCGGGCAAAATTTATGCGCTGCGCGTTTCAACGTTGCCGATTATGGACGGCGAAAAAGTCGTCATGCGTATTTTGGACGAAAGCAGCAAAGCGCTCGACTTAGAAGAACTCGGCTACTGGGGTGCTAGCATTGACACCGTCCACCGCGCGATGGTGCAGCCGTACGGCATGATTTTGGTTACTGGTCCGACTGGCTCCGGCAAATCGACAAGTTTATTTAGTGTACTCAGTAGTCTGAGCAAGCCAAGCGTGAACATCTCGACTGTTGAAGATCCGGTGGAATACCGCATTGGCGGTGCAAACCAAACCCAGGTTAATCCAGCAGCCGGCATGACGTTCGTCAATGGCCTGCGGTCGCTACTTCGTCAAGATCCAAATATTATTATGGTCGGAGAGGTCCGCGACGGTGAAACTGCCAACTTGGCTATCCAAGCAGCGCTGACCGGGCACCTGGTTTTTTCGACACTGCACACCAACAACGCTGCGACCTGTTTGCCGCGCCTTCTCGACATGGGCGTTGAGCCATTCTTGATCGCCAGTACAGTGCGGGCGGTCATTGGCCAACGACTGGTGCGACGACTCTGCACCGATTGCCGTGAATCATACACACCGGACGATGGCGCACTCAAAGAGATCAACGAAATCTTCCATACCAGCGATGCTGCAGTTATGAAGCACATTCATGAGCTTGAAACCGTTGCCCTGCAGGCGGGTATTGGCAAAACAAATACCAGCAAGAAATCCAAAGAAGATTCCTCCGGACTTGGCACAACCGAGAGCAAAATCGTTACGCTATGGCGCGCCCACGACGGCGGTTGCGATGCCTGCAATCACACTGGCTATAAAGGACGCATGGGAATTTACGAAGTCCTGGAGAACACCTCCGCAATCCAAAATCTCATTGTCGGTAACGGCACCAGCGAGGCGATTCAAGGTCAAGCCATCAAAGACGGCATGGTCACCATGCAAACCGACGGCTTTATTAAAGCCATTCGTGGACAAACTTCGATCGAAGAAATCCTAAGAGTCACCACCGAAAGTTAAACCATGCGATTTGTGTATACAGCAACAAAAGCGGGCAAAACAATTCACGGCAGTTTAGATGCCGCGAACAAAGACGCAGCTCTTGCCTCTTTACGACACCAAAACGTACAGCCACTCGTTGTCAAACCAGCTAATAATACGGCTGGATTTTTGCGCTCGATGAGTTTTGGTCACAAGGTAAAAATCAAGGATCTTTCAATCTTCACCCGGCAGCTATCGACCATGGTTGGCGCCGGCGTATCGCTCACCAAGGCGCTCTCGACACTGCAGACTCAGACAAGGAATAAATATTTCCAGAAAGTCATTCTCGACATAAGCAAAGATATCGAAAGCGGTATGCCGCTCGCCGATGCGTTTGCTAAATTTCCGAACGTATTCTCGGACGTCTACGTCAACATGGTTCGTGCCGGTGAAGCTGGCGGAATTTTAGACGAAATTTTAAAACGCCTCGCCTCGCAAATCGAAAAAGATGCCAGTATGCGAAAACGCATTAAAAGCGCCATGGCTTATCCGGTCGTGATTCTTACCGTAACGGTAGTTGCCTTTTTTGGCATCATGATTTTTATTATTCCAAAGCTTGGCAAAATCATAAAAGACCTGGGCGGCGAAAATGCCAGCCTGCCAATCTACACCGAAGTTATGTTGGGTATCAGCGACTTTTTGCAACAGAACGCCGTTTTTGTCATTGGCGCAACCATTATTATTGTATTTGTTACTCGGCGATATATTAGAACGCCCAAAGGAAAATTCCGGTTCCACGCGCTACTACTCAAAATTCCAGTTGTTAAAACCGTGCTGATCAAAATTGCGGTCGCGCGCTTCGCCCGCACGTTTGCTTCGCTCATGTCTTCTGGCGTTGGCGTTTTGGATGCCCTGGAAGTTACCGGTGGTGCGCTGGGCAATAAAGTTATCGAAAAAGAATTAAAAGAAGCAGCGCAAGAAGTAAAAAATGGTAAACCGCTTTCGGAGCCGCTGGCTCGGAGCAAATATTTTCCGCCCATCGTCGCCCAAATGCTTGCCGTCGGAGAAGAATCCGGGCAAATCGATACTATTCTTGTAAAAGTTGCTGACTTTTACGAAGAAGAGGTTTCGGCAACAATTGACGGACTTAGTTCAATTATTGAACCGATCATGATTGTGATGCTCGGTGGTATCGTTGGGATTATCGCCGCCAGCGTTATGGGGCCAATCGCCAATTTGAGCAAAAATGTACAGAACGGCTAATGCCTGCCTGTGGATTAAAACTTGACCTACACCCGCTTATGGTTATATATTTAACGTAGCTCCGTATGTCACTCTGTTCACTAGACATAGTCATACGACAAAGCAAAAGCAAGTAACAATAAAAAACATAAGGAGGGTGGGTCCCTATGATCTCACTTAAAACTAAAAACCAGGGTTTCACGATTATCGAGCTTTTGATCGTTATCATCGTGATTGGTATCCTGGCGACATTGGTTATCACAACATTTAGCGGTATCCAACGAAACGCACGTAACCGAACTCGAGAAGCAGATATTAACGCACTGCACAGCCAGTTGGAATACTTCTACGGCCAACAGGGTCACTATCCAGCAATGGTTGATCTGAACAACGCTACATGGCGTGAAGGTAACATGCAGGGTCTTGATGCCGGTGCTTTGAGCGATCCTCAAAACGAAGGCAGCCAGGCAGTTGCAGCAGTTGCAGTTACTGGTAGCGCATACGGCTACGCAACAGAAGACTGTGATGATGCAGGCGACGAGTGTGAAAATTACGTACTAACCGCCAACTACGAAGGCGACGGCACGTTCACCAAGAACAGCTTGAACTAGTCCGTTCACATACGGCAAAAATACGGGTCACGCGTCACGCTGCGACCCGTATTTTTTATGTTGCTCGTTTTGATCTATAATAATGCTTAACCTTATGCAAAAAGTAACGCTTAATCAATCCGGACTGACGCTCATTGAAATTGCTGTGACAATACTTGTTATTGGACTGGTTGCAATTAGTATCGTATCGCTCATGACCACAACCCAGCAAATACAATTACAAACCCGCTACCTTGAAAGTGCAACGTATGCAGCTCAAACCGAAGTCGAATCGCTTCGTAATATGAATTACAGCAATCTTGACCCGGGTACTAGTTTGGATTTTTCTGACGAACTTCCCAGTGACCTCCCAAAAGGTAGTATTGGGACCGTGACAATCAGCGAGCCGGTTAATGGTCTCCGCCGCGTTGACGTTGCAGTAACCTATCCTGTTGAAAACAACACTCGAACCGTTCGGGTCAGTTCACTAATTGGTGTGCTTGGTATAACGCAATGAGACAAACAAAATATAAAAAACCAGGCGAATCTGGATTCACGGTTACCGAAATGGTTATAACGGTGAGCTTGCTCGCAGCACTGATTTTGTTGGTGTTTGGGTTTATGGTTAATGGCCTGGTCGAATATACGACGGCAACGAACCGCGCAAACCTTTTGAACTCGGCGCGAAACGGACTCGAAGTTATTACCAATGACGTGCGTCTTTCGGCGAATGCCGATGAAAACAATCGCTGGCCCGATGAATACGGCCCCGGCGGTGATGATTTTGGCTGGTTCTCAGACGAAGATACGCTGGTGTTAGCCAATGTTGCTGAAGACGCCGATCATAATATTCTGTTTGCCGACCCGGCAGAATATATTCCGCACAAAAATAATGTCATCTATTTTATGCACAATGACTTGCTCTACAAACGCGTACTGGCCGCACCGGTTGAGGGCAACAATGCCGTAGCTACCTGTCCCGCCGCAAACGCTACCGCTGAATGTCCGGCAGACAAAGTATTGCTCGAAAATGTTCAAAGCTTTAGTATTCAATATTTGAACGAAAAGGATGAGGAGACAGAACCGACCAACGCACGATCGGTTCGCATTACGGCTGCGCTACAAAAAACCGCATTTGGCCGCCCGGTCGATGTCAGTTATACGACAAGGATGGTATTTAGAAATGACTAAGCTCGTTTATCGATTTAAAAAACTTAACAACCGGGGTATGGCGCTGGTAAGTGTCATTCTGGTATTTGGCGTTTTGCTGACCATTGGTATTTCACTTGTGAGCCTAACGTTAAGCCAGCATACGCTCGCGAATGATCGAACCTACACGACAAACGCGTTGATGGTCGCTGAAGCCGGGGTTGAACAGTCCATGCAGGAGTTAAACAACGACGATGACTTTGCCGGGTTTACAGCTGAGCAAGAATTCTTTAATAACGCCGAGCAAGGCCGCGGCACGTTCACCACCACTCTTGTAGACTCTACGGAAAGCAACATGAAAATCATCACTGGCGTGGGGCGCGTCTACAAGTACAACGAAAACAGCAATCCAATCAGCGAGCGAAAAGTTCGCGTCACGGTCGTCGGCACTACTTCTGAGGGCTACTCAGTGCATTCCGGTCCAGGCGGACTGATTTTGGGCGGCTCTGCGAACATAACTAATTCTGATGTGTTCGTGAACGGAACCATCACCATGACTGGCGCAGCCCGAATTGGAACCGCCTCACAGCCTCTTGATGTGAAAGTCGCGCATAAGGCCTGCCCAAGCGGTAGTAATCCTGGCTCAACCTACCCGATTGTATGCACATCAGGTCAGCCGATAAGTTTGCAGCAAAGTACATTCATATATGGCAATGTTTGCGCGACAAATCAAACCAGCACTGGACCTAATCCGAGTAAGAATATCCAAGGTGGAAGCGGCGGCCAAGGCCTCATCGCAAATTGCGTTGCACCGCCGGTTAGCCCTCCTACTTTTGATCGCAACGCACATATCGCAAGCATGACCACAACTGATTCAGCAACAAGTAATACCTATGTTTGTAATAGTTGGCCATTCGAAAGAACGTGGCCAGCAAATCTGCGGCTCAATGGCAACGTAACGATTGGCGGCAGTTGCGACGTAACGATCAATGGCAACGTATACATAACCGGCAGTCTAACTATCAATGGCGCCGCGCGAGTCACCATTGCGAATGCTGTCAACACCGACCGCCCGGAAATTATCGCCGATGGCAACATCACACTTGGTGGATCTGCGCAAATCGTTGCCAATAATAAAGGTACCGGGGCACAATTTATTAGCTTTAAAAGCAATGCCTCGTGTAATCCGAACTGTACGAACATTACTGGTAACGATCTTAAAAATTCTCAATCCCTTGAAACTGTAAACATTGGTGGAGCCGTTAACTTGCCGGGCATGATTTTCCATGCATACTGGGGAAAGATTACGATTGGCGGTAGTGGCAATATTGGTGCGGCGGCCGGCCAAACCATAGACATGAGCGGTGCCGGAACCATCACTTTTGGCACGACGCTTTCGTCCGGCGAGCGCAGTTGGACTATCAGCAGCTATCAGTACGATTTT
>CAYQXB010000035.1:2932-7236 GCA_964421475.1 uncultured Candidatus Saccharibacteria bacterium | reverse complement strand
AGGCTTCGCACTAAAACGCGGCGAAGCCTTGCCACTTGCCAGCGGTTTTAGAATCTTTGCGCAGATCAACAATGACCGCGTAGACTTCGCCGCTCGCCACGGCTACAAACTTGTGAGCAAATTCGGCGTGAATACCGCGAACGGCACCTTTTTTAGTCAGCGGTGCATTGACTTGCGGGCGTTCGCCAAGGCTCGGTAATCCGGCGGCTGCAAAATCAGATTGACGATAAAATTCCATAACCGAACCACGATCATCCGGAAAGATTTTAAACTTGGCTCGCCACAAACCTTCAATATCAGTTGTTGTAACTTCAAACGTAGTTTGCAAATCCATTTTAATGGCCTGCCTGTTTGTATTTTTCTTCGGTTTCGGTTTTAGCTGGTTTCCACCAAGCTTCGTTTTCTTTGTACCAATCAATCGTTGATTTGAGGCCTTCTTCAAAACTTGGATATTTTGGTTTCCAGCCAAGTTCGTCGCGTAACTTGCTAGCGTTAATTGCGTAGCGGCGATCATTGCCGGCGCGGTCTTTCACTTGTTCGAAATCATCAGCGGGTTTTCCCATGGTGGTGAGGATGGCTTCGATAACCTGCTTGTTGCTCCGTTCGTTGCTTGAGCCAATCAGGTAAATATCGCCGAGTTTTCCATCTTCTAAGATTTTTAGAACAGCTGATGAATGATCTTCGGCATGAATCCAATCGCGAACATTGCTGCCTTCGCCGTAGAGACGTGGTTTGCGACCTTCTAAAATTTCGGTAATTTGCCGCGGGATTAATTTCTCGACATGTTGGTACGGACCATAATTATTGGAGCAGTTTGAAATAGTCGCTTTGATTCCATAAGTGCGAATCCAGGCATGGACTAAATGATCCGAGCCAGCTTTGGTGCTGGAGTACGGGCTGGATGGTTTATAGCGGCTGGTTTCGGTAAATGCTGGCTCATCTACTTCGAGATCGCCATACACTTCGTCGGTTGAAATGTGGTGCAAGCGCTTATTGTGCTTGCGAACGGATTCTAAAATCTGGAACGTGCCTTCGACATTGGTTTTGACGAACGGCCACGGGCTGCTAATCGAGTTATCGACGTGCGATTCCGCGGCGTAGTGAATGACTGCATCGCATTCGCTCACAAGTTTGTCGACAATCTCTGGGTCACAAATGTCGCCGACGACAAGTTGTACGCGCGCTTCATCAAGACCAGCAAGGTTTGTTTTGTTGCCAGCGTAAGTTAAAACATCAAGAACAGTAATGTTCCAATCCGGTCGCTCTTTATATATGTAATGGACGAAATTCGATCCGATAAATCCGGCGCCGCCGGTCACAAGTAGTTTCATAGCCTTACTAGTATAGCAATTTTCCGCTTATATTTTCTTATTGTTTCTTTATTACATCAGATACGTTTTGTAATAGCTGATCGCGTAGCTCGGCGGTTTTGGCTTCGATGTTGAGGCGAAGGAGTGGCTCGGTATTGCTACCGCGAACATTGACCCAGGCACCATCCGGATAAAACGTTAGCCCGTCCAAATCGTCTGACCTTGTGTCCGCAAAAAAATCTTTAACAGCCGACATCGCCGCATTTTTGTCGGAAACCTCAAAGTTGGTTTCGGGGATGTGGTAGTAGCTGCGGTATTGGTCGGCGAGTTCGGAGAGTTTTTTGCCACTCGAACACAACGCCGCCAAACCAATGACGGCGGCAATTAAGCCAGAATCAGCCATAAAGTTTTCGTGGAAATAATAGTGACCGCTGCTTTCACCGGCAAACAAGGCGTTGTGGTTGCGCATTTCTTGCTTTATATATGAGTGGCCAATTTTGGTGCGGATTGCTTTACCGCTATTTTTTTCGACGGTTTCTGGCACAACCCAGCCGCACGTTGCGTTGTAGAGCACTGTTTTATTGTCGGATTTATTGAGCAAGTACTCAGCCAAAAGTGCGGTCATGACGGTGCCGCTGAGCGGTTCGCCGTTCTCGTCGATGAGCACGGCGCGGTCACCATCGCCATCAAAAGCTACGCCAACGTCTAAACTTTCTTGTTTAATTTTGGTAATTAAATCTTCAATGTTTTTGCGTTCTAATGGATTAGCGATGTGGTTTGGAAACGTGCCATCAAGTTCAAAATACATTTGCGTGACATTGAAGGGGACATGTTTTTCAAGATACGGAAAGATTTTTCCGGCCATGCCATTGCCGGCATCGACAGCAATGTTGAGTGGCTTTAGATCGCGGGCGTTAATAAACGACAGGACATGTTTGATCCAATCTTCGGCAACGTCTTTTTGTTGTAACTCGCCTTGTGTTTCGGCTGAAGTAAAATCATTGGCCGCAGCAAGATCACGCACTTCAAGTAATCCAGTTTCGATACCAACGGGCTTAGCTTGTTCGCGGCAAAATTTGATACCGTTGTATTCGCCCGGATTGTGACTAGCGGTAATCATAACACCGCCAGCCAAATTAAAATGTCCAGCTGCAAAATAAATCATGTCGGATGTTACTTCGCCAATATCCCACACATCGCGTCCCATGGCGCGCAGCCCTTCAATTATTGCGGCGGCAAGCTCTGCAGAATCCGGGCGCATGTCACGACCGACAGCCACGGCGCCTTTTTCTGGGAGCCACTGACCAAACGCTTTTCCGATTCTGGAGACCACGTCTGGATTTAACTCACTACCAACTTTGCCGCGTACATCGTAAGCTTTAAAAATATTCGAAATGTCAGACATTGGATGCTCCTTGGTTATAGCTCGTATTATAAAGTGCTTTTGTGGTATCAAGTATACTTTTGTTATGATTTTAGATATGAAGCGAGTTGTCCTAAGTGGTTATTTTAATCCGCTGCACGGCGGACATTTAGACATGATCGAAGCCGCGCGAACACATGGCGATTATGTGATTGTCGTTGTGAACAACGATCATCAACAGCTGCTCAAAAAAGGAAAGATTATTTTGGATGAAATGAACCGCCTGCGATTACTTTCGGCGTTACGAGCGGTTGACGAAACAATATTAGCAGTCGATACTTCGCCGGCTGTTAGCAAAACTCTGCGCGAAATTGCCATAAAATATCCTAACGACACCATTATTTTTGCCAACGGCGGGGATCGTGACGATCAACGAGTTGTGCCAGAAAGTGAGGTGTGCAAAGAGCTTGGGATCAAAATGATCTTTGGCGTGGGGAGCGATAAAATCACAAAGCGTGATAGCTCAAGCCGCATCAACCGTGCAACGGGTCGCGAAACTAGTCGTTAAGTTTGCTGGCCACAAAGTCTTTAATGTTTTGCCGGAAGCTGGCTTCGTTGAATGCTTCGGCGCCGCGTGAAATATTTTTTGCGTCAAACTTTTTTGCGTCAAACGTTTGCAGCGCACTCATCAGTGAATTAACGGTCTGCTTTTCAAAAAACAGTCCGGACTGATTTTCTATAACGTAATCCAATGCACCGCCGGCTTTATAGGCAATGACCGGCGTGCCGCTGCTTAACGCTTCAACCGGCGTGACACCGAAATCCTCGAACGAAGCGAATAAAAATGCCTCGGCAGTTTGCATATACTGTGCTACCGCTGCGTCATCGGCATGGTCATCAAACGTCACGGTTGGACCGGCAAGTTTTTTAAGACGACCAAGTTCCGGTCCGCGACCAATAACTGTCAGCGGCAGGGAAAGTTTGGTGCAGGCCTGAACAATAAGATCGATTCGTTTCATTGGCACGAGTCGGCTGACGGTTATAAAACCGCTGCGAGGTTCGCTCAGTTTTTTATTAAATCGACTTGTACTCACTGGTGGGTTAATCGTTACGGCTTCGCGGCCATAATACTTTTTTATATCTTGGGAAATGTGCGTTGAGTTGCCAATAAAATAATCGGGGCGCTGCGCAGCACGGTAATCTTTTTTACGAAGCGGCTTAGCTAAGAGTTTTAAGCCCAGCCCGCCAAAACTAAAGCCTGGATTCTTTTTATATTGTTCGCGGTGTCGCCACAAATAATGCACTGGCGTATGACAGTAACATATATAAGTAGCAGTTTTTGATGGGCGTACGAATTTTGCTTCGCCGTTGCCGGTCGTGACGATAACAAGATTAAACTCGCGCAGATCCAAATGCTTGAACCACCAAATTCGTAAGAGACCAACGTATTTGCGTAACCATGAAAACGGCCAGTACTGCAAAAAACCGATAATTACCTGGTCGTCCAATTTTTGCTGCCATTCACGGGTTGCGTACGAGGTAAAAATCGGCGCATCAGGATACAGTTTGTGCAATTGCTCAACGACGCGTTCGGCGTTGTAAACGTACGTGAACTTGGCGACCCTGAAGCG
>CAYQXB010000035.1:0-2922 GCA_964421475.1 uncultured Candidatus Saccharibacteria bacterium | reverse complement strand
CCACCACCAACTAACCAGTCATGGACAATTGCTACTTTTTGCTTTGGCGCAGCGTTCATTTTGAGCCTTCGCCGCTCAGCACTACTCGCACGGTTTTAAGCAGGATCACGATATCAAGCCAGAAACTCCAGTTTTGGGTGTAGTAGGTATCGAGCTGTCGACGTTCTTCAAAACTAATATTACGCCGTCCGGAGACGACTGCCAGTCCAGTGAGTCCTGGTTTAACGCTCAGTACTAAGTGTTTTTTACTGTACTGTTCCATTTCAAACGGTTCGAGCGGACGCGGGCCGACTAAACTTAAATCGCCTTTGACGACGCTAAAAATCTGCGGCAACTCATCCAGACTGGTTTTGCGTAAGAAGCGTCCAAGTCGAGAAATACGCGGATCGTTTTCTAAAAAATCACCATTTTCACGATATTGTTTGGCGAGTTCTGGTTTGCCCATTTTGGCAAAACTTTGCTCGGGTGTTATGCCGTTATAGGCATGTTTCATAGTTCGAAACTTATATATATACATTGCGCGCCCAAAGCGCGAGCTGCGTTTCTGTTTAAAAATCGGATCGCCATGATCAAAAATATAAAACAGGCTGATTACGAACATGATCGGAAGACTCAAAATAAATAGCGGAATACCAAAAGCCAGGTCAAATAAACGTTTTAGAATGCGGCCCCAGCCAATCAAAGCAGTTTGATGTACGGCGATCATGGGGATGGATGATTGGAACAATTCGACATCAATATTACCCACGAATAATTCTGAATTGCCCGGAACAAACCGGTAAGCGACGTGATTATTTTGGGCAAAGGTTAAAATTTCGTCGTTGCGTTCGCGGTCTAAAAAGAGTTCGGTTTGCATAATGCTGTCGATATTCTTTGATCCCAGTGCTTTTCGGGCTTCTGAAAAACTCGCGAAATGCCGGATCGAACCCTTTTTATGTCCACCAACCGTACCTATAATTTTGTAGCCCGAAACCTCCGGATTGCCCAGCCAGGTAATCAGCTCAGCTGCGGCATCAGTGTTGCCAATGATCAATACATTACTAACCCCAAAATTATAGCGAAAAAGCAGTTGCCTAATTTTGCGCACAATATTGCGACTAATAACGAGTAATACAAACGTTAGGCCGGCAGCATAAATCGGCACCATTTTGGCCGGGAAGATCGGCTCGTTACTAAAAAATGCAATCCCGACAATAAATAAAATCCCGATAACTGAAGCGATGAACAAACGGCCAATTTCGTTGAAGCGCTTGTCGTATACGGTTCGATTGTACAGGCCCAGCAGCGCAAAAATGATAATCCAAACCGGAATTAATGCCAGGGTAATCGTAAAATAAGTTCGAGCTGGAACTGGATGTACAATTGGCGTGTCACCGAAAGTGACGCGCAAAACAAACGCGACCACAAACGCAGCGATTAGTGTGAGCGTGTCGCTGACAATTAAGAAGAAACTGTATAGAAGTGAGGCGTTATTTTTCATAAGATTACGCTGATACTAACTATAGCATTTTCTGGGAGTTTTCGGCTCCGTTTACGCTATACTAAATACGAACACGCTTATGAAAAAAAGTAAATCTGAAGCCAATCGTTTTATAGAGTACATGATTACCGGAGGGGCTTGGTTCTGGTCGGGCTACGCGTTTTTTGCATTGATGTACTCGGTCTTAGGATTCGATGTCGTTACGTCTAAGGTTACGTCGTATTTATTTGGTTTGACGGTCAATTTTTTACTTGAAAGATACTGGGTATTTAACGGACGCGAAGCTCGTAAACAGCTCGACAAGGTGAGCATTCGCTACATTATAATCTCGGCGGTGAATTTGGTGATTGATACGGCAATTGTCTGGGGTCTGGATCAATACGGTATTAGCCCGTACATCGGACAGTTTATTTCGTCTGGCTTCTTCACAGTTTGGAATTATTTTTGGTATCGACTGTGGGTATTTGCTCGCCACGAACCACCACGCCGCCGGGCTGCGGCGCCAGCACTTCATCGACCGCGCAAAGTTCGCCGCACGCCAAAGACCGTAAGAAAGGTCAAAAAATGAACGAAAAATCAGGGAAATCAATTCGACCGACCAAAAAACAACGCGAACTATTGGCGTACATCGAAGCATTCATTCAGCAAAACGGCTACAGCCCGAGCTACCGCGAAATCATGAAAGGACTGGGGTATACATCGGTCGCCACGGTCGCGCTGCATATCAACAACTTGATTAAGCGCGGGCACTTACAAAAACGCGATAATTCGGCGCGCTCGCTCGAAGTTATTAACATGCAGGAGTCATCAAAAGTTGGCAGCAATCAGATTAGTGAAAAACAAGAAAAATGGCTGGTCGAAAAAGTCGATTATTATTTTGCCGCCGCAGAGCAATCGGCTAACCCCACAGCACAACAAGTCGATCAATTGTACGTTTTGGTCGGCGCGCTGAAGATTTTTGGGCTGGACGGCGCCGCCCAAAGTTTTATTCCGCGGCTCAGCGAACTTAAACCAAACGGCAAATCATGAGTTCCGTTAGAGCCACACTGCACAGGAGTCGGTTGCATGATACATACTATTTGAAGAATAAGAATGAAAAATTCATGGAGGTTCTAACGAGATGAATCTATTCCAGGCATTGTTACTTGGGATTGTTCAAGGGTTGACCGAGTTTATTCCAGTATCCAGTTCGGGGCATTTAGTGTTGTTGCACGAATGGCTGGGGGTTACCGAAAACGGGTTAGCGTTTGATGTCGCACTGCATTTTGGCACGCTCATGGCACTGTTGATTTATTTTCATAAGGATTTGTTTCGTTTGGGCAAAGCGATTTTTGTACAATCAGAGCAAACGCGGTTAGCATGGTTGTTACTTGCCGCGACGATTCCAGCGGTCATTGGTGGCGCGCTGCTTGAAGATTTGGCCAAATCAACTTTTCGTTCCA
>CAYQXB010000034.1:6098-7398 GCA_964421475.1 uncultured Candidatus Saccharibacteria bacterium | reverse complement strand
TATTGATATTACAAAGCTTTCGGGCGAGCCGCAGTCAAAGTTATTTAATGAAGAACTTGGTGCAGTTGTTCAGGTTCGGTCAAAAGATAGCATAGCAGTTCAAAAGAAGCTTCGGGCTGCACTCGGCAATATTGTGCATGACATTGGCGCGCCAAACTCTGCGCAGAAGATTACAATTAAAAATGGATCTAACATAGTGTATACGAACACGCGTAGTGAGCTTGAAAAAATATGGGCGGACACGAGTTATCGAATTCAGTCGTTGCGCGATAACGCAAAACTTGCCAAACAGGAATTCGATGCGATTGCCGATGATAAAGATCCTGGATTTACGCCGCACCTAACTTTCAAAATACTTGCAAAAAAATATAGTGCCAAACCAAAAATTGCAATTTTGCGCGAACAAGGTGTCAATGGTCAGGTTGAAATGGCCAAAGCATTTGACCTGGCTGGATTTACGCCGGTTGATGTGCATCTTAACGATTTGATGCGCGGACGCGTAAACCTCAAAGATATGGTGGGCTTAGTTGCGTGTGGCGGTTTTTCATATGGCGATGTACTGGGTGCTGGCGAGGGCTGGGCCAAGACAATTTTGTTTAATCCAAAACTCCGCAAACAGTTTAAAGATTTCTTTGAGCGTAGCGATACATTTAGTCTTGGAGTTTGTAATGGTTGCCAGATGCTCTCGAACTTGAAGGAGCTAATTCCTGGTGCGGATAACTGGCCAAAGTTTTTACAGAATGATTCAACTCGATTTGAAGCGCGTCTAGTTACGGTGCGGGTTAAAGATTCGCCTTCAATATTTTTCACTGGCATGGAGGGTTCGCGCTTGCCAATTCCGGTCGCTCATGGCGAGGGTCGCGCGCAATTTGAAAGTACACTCGGCGACAACTTAGTCGCGCTGCAATATGTTGATAACCACGGTGCGCCCACTGAAAAATATCCGCTAAATCCCAATAGTTCAAAAAAAGGCGTGACTGGATTTACGACGCCAGACGGCCGGGCAACAATTATGATGCCGCATCCGGAGCGAGCATTTTTGACGAATCAGTATTCGTGGCATCCGGATGATTGGAAAGAAAATGGCCCATGGCTCCGCATGTTCCAAAACGCCCGAGCCTGGGTCGAAGAAACAAAGAAGTCTAAGTCTATCTAGGCCGAGCTTGTACGAGCTCATCCCAGCGAGTGGTGTAGCGCGGCATTTGGATGTTTCGTTTTGGCTGCCAGCTTTTGCCAAGATCTTCACTCGCAAAATAAATGGTGTGTTTGCCGTAGCGGGTGTTGAGATGATCAAGTGCTG
>CAYQXB010000034.1:0-6088 GCA_964421475.1 uncultured Candidatus Saccharibacteria bacterium | reverse complement strand
CATGATTGGTGATGTTGAGGTTTCCAACTAAATCAGTTTGCAGCGCAGCCTCCGGAATAAAATCTTGCAGCCACACGCCAGCACGGTGATACTCAGCACGTGGATTAAAATAACTTGCCATGGTTCTGATCAGCAGTTCAGTGATTACTCCAGCGTCAGCGCTCGGCACCGGCAGCTTTATTTCGTGAGAAGTCATTTTGTAGCCGGGTTTGTGACGATTGGTGGCGATGAAAAATCCAGCGCGACGAGTAAGTTGACGACTGAGTCGCAACCGATACGTCGCCTTTGCTACAAACGCAGAAATCGCGGCTTCAAGTACGTGTAGTTCACTCGTGTCCTGCCCGAATGTTCGCGTGTTGGCAATGCTTTTGGCGGGCTTGGAAATTTTTTGGAGCGCAAAACAAGACTCGCCGTTTAACTCAGCAACTAATTGTCGGCCGCGAATACCCATCCAACTTTGAGCAAGCTGCGGACGCAGTCGGCACAAATCCAGCGCGTTGTGAATTCCCTCGGCTTTGAGCTTTGGCGTCAAACGCCAGCCAACGCCCCATACTTCTTTGAGTGCAACTCGCTCAAAGTATTGCTCCCTTTCTGTGGATGAAAGTGAAAATAAATCCAACACACCATCGAGCACTGGTTCTTTTTTGCTGCGCTCAGCCGCCAGCTTGGCCATCGTTTTGCTTGGTGCGATACCGATCGAAACTGGAATGCCGGTCCACTGCAAAATACGCGCGCGAACTATCCTGCCCCATGCTTCGTAGTCGTCAATAGCCAGTTCTGATAAATCCAGGAATGATTCATCGACCGAGTACATCTCGATGTGCGGCGTAATAGTGGTTAGAATGCTGGTAATGCGCCGGGACATATCACTATAAAGTTCAAAATTGCCCGAGAATGGAATGACGCCGTGCGTTTTGAAAAACGCGCGCCACTTAAATGCTGGTGCGCCCATTGGAATTCCGAGCGCTTTGGCTTCGTTGCTGCGCGCCACCACACACCCATCGTTACTGGAGAGTGCTACAACTGGTTTGCCTTCCAATCGCGGATTAAATACTCGCACGCAGCTGACAAAAAAATTATTGCAATCGATGAGCGCAAAAACTTTTTGTTTCATGCTCGCACCTCGTGAATAATATGTGTCACCACGCCCCAAATAGGTGTTGCTGCAGGAGCGGCTGAATAGCTTGAAATGACAAAACTGTCGCCTTCCCACCAAATAACCGTGTCAGTAATCTTCGGGTCCAGCGATCGATCAATAATCACCAGGTCGCCGTCAAAGATGCCACGGTCTTCCCATGTATTGCCGGCAATCGTCATGAAGAATGTGCTGGCCGGATGTTTAATTAAAAGTTTGCTGATATCGAGTGATACGATGTGCGAATCGGTCGCCGGGTTTGGAAACCCAGTATGCTCGGTTACGCCTGCGGCCGAATCGCTATTAAAATAATCCATAAAAAAGCTCCCATTATTCTGGTTGTACAAGTAGTTGGTGTCGCTCGGGATTGAAGCCTTCAACACGACGAATTGTTCTATCAAAAATGGAAGCCTGCGAGTGGAAACCCCGACGAATCAGCGAGTACTCACATTGCTCGTTCTTATTATACAAGCTACATAGAATTTTCTATGATTGTTTTTCTGGTTCACCCTCAAGCGACTGCAAGAAATCAACCAGCTGCTTGGGTGTCATTTCGGCTTTAATAATGTAGCCGTCGGCTTGCTTTTCGACTTGGGCTTTGGCTGCGTCGTTTTGTTCCAAATTCGTAGCAACAATAAACCGGGCCTTTAATTTGGCGCGTTCGCCAGAGTCGTGCAGCCGTTTTAAGATTTCGATTCCCGTTATACCCGGAATCATAATATCAAGCAGAATAATGTCGTATTTGGTGGTGCGGAGCTCGGCGAGACCTTGTTGCCCGTCAACCACAACAGTTGTGTTGTAGCCGGCTTTTTTGAGCGCTCGGGTGTACAGTTCGCTAATAAAGTGCTCGTCTTCGATACACAAAATGTTCTTAAAACGAAGTTGTTTGGCTGCGGCAATTGGTTGGCTTGGTAATTGTACGTCGCTGTTCGGACCGGGTGTGTTTTGTGGAATTGGTGATTGCGGATTGTCCATAGTCTTATTACCTCTTATAGAATGAATGGTTTTTGATCCAACCGTGTGCGACGCGTTTGATGTCTGTATTATCGTCTGTTTTTTGCGTCTCGGCAAGTTTCGCGTACTGATTGAGGCTAAAACCAAAAATGCTGCCCTCGCCTTCTTTTGATTTGACCCAGATTTGTCCGCTGTGCGCACCAACGATAGCCTTGCTGAGGTATAGTCCGAGACCGGTACCGCCCACCGATGCACGACTGCGATGGTTGCGGTAAAACTTTTCGAATAAGTTGCCAATAATATTGCTCGGAATGCCGATACCAAAATCCTGCACCGTTGTTTCAACCATGCCATCGTCGCGCAAATAGCTGCGGATGATAATTCGATCGCTGTCGGCGCTATACTTGATGGCGTTGTCGATGAGGTTGCTCATGACTTCGTACATACTGACCGAATCAATCGCTACTGTCGGGATATTGGGTTGGATACTGAGTTCGAGTTTTTTGCCTTGAACTTGTGCTCGCAGTGCCATGTCATTCACGATGCTGGTGAGCGAAGTTTGCCAGTTCTCTTCGCGCAGCTGCAAGAAAAGTTGATCAGACTCTACTCGAGCCACATGCAGAATATTCGTGACAAACGTTGAAAGTTGTTGCGCCGAGGCCTGCATTTTTTTTACAAAGCCAGCCATTTCCGGGTCGAGCTTGTCGCTGAGTTCATCTTCAAAGACTTCGATGTAGCCGCGCAAAATTGTGAGTGGTGTCCGAAGTTCGTGCACCGCCATAGCAACGAAACTCATGCCGTCGTCATCTTTGCCATAGTCCGCAGTTTTATCGAATAACGTGATAATTGTTTCAGTATTGCTCGGACTGTTTTTATTGTAGTACGCCGCCATATCAAGTTGTTTGGCAGTTTTTTGCTCGGGCAACGTCAGGCGAACGTGGCTCCAGGAGCGTTCGGCGGTCACTTTGTTTGCCCGGGAGTTTCCCAGCCACACATCGAATGTTTCGTCCTCACTAAATGCGAGGTCAAGTACTGAGTATAGATTACTGCCAATAATTTCGTTGAGATTTTTGGCTATGAATGTAGCCGCGACTGGATTGGCAAAAACAATTGATTGATCCTTGTCCATCACAAAAACCGGCAGTGGAAACGATTGCAGCAATGTGTCGTTGGCTTGCTGTGTTCTGGTTTGCGCTGTTGTTTGTTTGGTGGCTGCTGGATTTTGCGCAAGTTGTCCGGGTGCAGTACTCGCCATTTGATACACTTGGAGCGCCAGGCTTGAAACTAGTTCCTTGCCAATGCGAACTTTGTTGAGATCCGGCGGACTAATTTCGTGGTGAGCTGGCGTGACGTGGAGGATGGCCTTCCATAACGCTTGCGTCGGGCTGGCAATCACGCTTGCGACAGAACGTGAAAGCAAGAACGCAAGTATCACGCCCAAAGTCGCAACCACAGCGACGACTAACCAGACGGGCAGATCGGCAAACTTCTGCAGCGCAAACCACAATACTCCACCCGTTACGGCGCCGACAAATACAATACTCAAGAAAATGCAGAGGGCGATCTGCCGAACGAGTTTATCAAAGTAGTCCACCCTGATTGTTCCTTACGGCTTGTACTTTACGTCACTTGTACTACCGAGGACGGTAATCCACACTTTGCCTGGGTTGAGCTGCAACGGCTGCCCGCCCGCGGTTGTGAATTGTAGCTGTGTATCAATCGTCTTTTTGCTCCACTTGCCTTTTATGACTTGTCCATCTTGAAAGACGAGTATCGAACCAGTGCCGCGTGTCCGGTAGGTTGAATAAATACCGTCCTGTCCTTTGGTGGTAATGAGGGCAATAACGACATCGGGCTGAATCTGCTTGCCGGACTTGTCGTCAAGGTGTTTTCGCCCGGCTTGACTGCGCAGGTACTTGTTTTCTTTTTTGCTGAAATCGAACTGGGCGTTATATAACGGGCCAGACAATGCAAAGTTTATCTGCCCGGCTTTAATGCTTGGCGGTGTTTCGCCTTTGCTTTCTTTGCGCTCAAATGATGTAAAGTTGTCTGGCGTGAAGTTTTTTTGCTTTTCGAGCTGGTTTAATTTATCGATTCCGCTATACATGTTGTGCGGCGCGTATCGGGAGCTAATTCGTTCGTAGGCACTGGGATTGTGGAATTGGTCAAGGTCACGCACGCGGTGATTTTTGATCAACTGTAGCGCGAGCGGACTACCGCCAACGTGGGCCAGTCCGGCGTGGAATGGTTTTACCCAGTCCAAATAATACGGGCGGGCGCTGCGGATTGGACCGACATATTTTGGTTCATCGTCATGAAATAAAGCCAGGAAGCGCGTAATGCCGCCTTCGGCCACGGCTTCGTAGACCACATCCGCCGCAACCAATCCGGCTTGTGGTCGCGCGTCGGGGCTGTTCTCGATCATGGCGCCAGTAACAGTTCGTTTATTGACTTCGTCTTCGACCGGCAGGCCAGTCATTACCGAGACTGTTGGTTTTGGTTCTTCAACTGGCTCAACGATTGCCGGTGCCGGTGCGGGTGGAGCCGGTTTGAAAACAAACCACCACACTCCAAATCCAATCAATCCCACTAACAAAGCGCTGAGTGCTGCCAGCAGTATCTTTTGTTTTTTACTGAGGTTTTTGAGCGAAAACTTCTTTTTTTTGTGATGGGTTGTGTGGTGTGCAAACGGTGTATCAGCTGGCACGCCAACGCCGTCACTGTCTCTTTGAAAGGCATTTTGAGCAATATCAACTGTTGATTGTGTCGGTGACTCGTCGTCGGAAATCCCCGGTTCGTTGTTGTCTGGAGGTGGTGTTTGTGGGTGTATGTCTTGGTCCATAATAAAGTGTAGACGCAGGCAAAACCAAAGGACGGCTTATGCTTACTTAGTTACCAGTGTATCATAACTGGCCTCGAGGCGAGAGAGCGACTTTTCGCGACCCAGCACCGCGAGCGTATCGGCAAGTCCGGGGCTTGCCGGACTCCAGGTGGTGGCAATACGAATCAAACTAAACAATACTGCTGGCTTAGTGTGGGTGATGGTTAGCAGCGCGTTGAGCCGGTTAGTGAGATCATCAAGACTAAAGTCACTTTCGGCGAGTTCTTTTCGCGTAGCTTCGAGTAGTGTGACGAGATCGGAATTTTCAAGTTTCTTGAGCTGTTTGTGCGAGCTAATCAAATCAAGATCAACCGGCAGATCAGTAAAGAAAAATCGAGTCAGTTCCGCAAGTTCCGCAAAAAATTTCAGGCGTTCTTGCGCCAGTCCAAGCACTTGTTTTTTGTAGGTTTCATCGTAGTCTTTAGCTTCCTGCGGCCAGAAATCAGCAACTTTTTTATACAGATCGTCTAATTTTAGTTCACGAATAAAATGGCCGTTTGCCCACAGCAGTCGCCGTTCGTCAAAGTGTGCGCCACTTTTGCCGACGCGCTCAAGGCTAAATTTTTCGATTAATTCGTCTCGCGTAAATACCTCTTGTGTGGAGCCATCGTTCCAGCCCATGGTTGCGATAAAACTGACCAACGCTTCGGGCAAGTAGCCGAGCACATCTTTAGCGCCATCGCGTTTACTGAGTTTTTTGGTACCCGTTTCACCCAAAATGTGCGGCACGGTGGCGATAACGGGTGGCGCAATCTCGAGCGCTTCGTATAAATTCAAATAATTCGGCACGCTGGCCAGAAATTCTTGCCCACGAATAATATGCGTCATTTCCATTTCAGCGTCATCAATAATGTGTGCGAAGTTGTAGGTCGGAAATCCATCAGATTTAATCAGAATAAAATCATCAATTACTTCTGGGCCGGTGGAAAGCTCGCCCATAACCGCATCGTGCCAGGTGTAATCCTTTGGGTCAGACTTAAATCGGAGCGGTACTTTTCCGTACCATTCATCTGGACGGCCTGTCGTCTGAAGCTTTTGCGAAGGACGATGATTGCGGTATAAAAACGGCTGCTTATTTTTTTGTGCTTGTTCGCGGAAAGCCTGTACTTCTGCAGCCG
>CAYQXB010000033.1:5628-7468 GCA_964421475.1 uncultured Candidatus Saccharibacteria bacterium | reverse complement strand
CCCAGCACCGATCCGAATAACCGCAAACTGCACATCCGGTAATGGCGCTCAAAACAATTCCGGTGGAGGGGATTGGTGACGTCGTTTTTCAAAAGCGTCGGGGAACCCGCTCGATAAAAATTCACATTCGCGGTTCAGAAGTTCGTGTCACGCTACCTCATTGGGTGCCGTATGCACAAGCCCAGTCGTTTGTTCATTCGCGCAAGCGTTGGATCAATGAGCATCTAAAACCCACATCAACTGTGACGCACGGTTCCTATATCGGCAAAAAACACCAGTTACTAATAAAAGAATCCACCAACAAAACGGTTCGCACAAAAGTAACCAACGATGAGGTTATCGTTTCAGTTCCCCAAGATATGGAATTAAACGACGCCGTGCTCCAGCAAAAACTCAGCAAAGCAGCCGAAAAGGCCTTGAAACACGAAGCTGAAACGCTCATCGCACCAAGACTACGCGATCTATCAATTGAGCATGGACTACCGTTCAAACAAGTGTCCTTCAAAAAACTGCAAAGTCGCTGGGGTAGTTGCGACCGAAACAAAAATATTATTATAAACAGCTACCTTGTACAACTGCCGTGGTCGCTGATTGATTATGTATTGATTCACGAACTTTCACACACTATTCATCCGAATCACAGTCAGGATTTTTGGTCACAAGTTGCGCTTTGCTTGCCAGATTATAAAGAACGTCGCAAACTGATGAAAAACTATCAGCCTGGCATTGTCCTCGACTGACTGACTAACTGACTAAGAGGAGGGGCTTGCCCCTCCAAACTCAATTCGAAATAAATTCGAATTCGAGTTTTCCTCCCCGCTTACGCAAAGGAGGGGCTTGCCTCTTCAGATTAGATTTGAAATAAGTTCGAATGCAGATCTCCTCTCGGCTTTGCCTCGTGGATGCGACAACTTTAGCATAAGCAAAAAACTATTCGCTGTGGCATAATAACTACATGTCCGAGATTTTCAAGAAGTTGATGACCACCTCAAAGGGCGACTCAATCGAGCGCGAACGCTTGAACAGCCTCATAAACAGCATGGCGGACGGCGTTATTGCGATTGATGAGAAGCAAAAGATTTTGCTCTACAACGGTGCGGCGCTGAACATTCTTGATTTGAACAGTCCAATGCAGGATAAATATGTTGCCACGGTGATGAATGTTGTCGACAAAAATAATAGCCCAGTCGACATTGGCAGCTTTATTTCAAAAGTAAAAACACCAACAACTAACCGCGATCTATTACTGCTGTACCCTGATAAAAGCACCATTAACTTATACATTAGTATTGCGCCTGTTCATCTTGGCTTCGGAAAGTTCGGTGACAAAGGCTATGTTATTCTGCTTCGCGACATCACCCACGAAAAATCACTGGAAGAAGAACGTGACGAGTTTATTAGCGTGGTAAGTCACGAACTCCGCACGCCAATCGCCATCGCCGAGGGCAATATTGGCAACGCCCAAATGATCGCCGAAAAGGGCGGCGAAAAAGACATCAAAGAAGCATTGCGTCTGGCGCACGACCAGATCTTGTTCCTCAGCGATATGATTAACGACCTGGCGACACTTTCGCGAGCCGAGCGCGGCAAACTTGACGTCGAGGTTGAGGACATAAACATTCACGATTTGCTGTCTGACCTTGAAAAAAACTACACGCCCGATGCCGCAAAAAAACAACTGGCAATGCATGTCGAGATCGACCCCAATCTGGAGCTGCTCAAATCAAGCCGACTCTACGTCCGCGAAATTCTACAAAACTTCATCACCAATGCGATCAAATACACCGAGAAAGGTTCCGTTACTATCAGCACCAAAATGCGTGCTGAGGGCGTCGAATTC
>CAYQXB010000033.1:1414-5618 GCA_964421475.1 uncultured Candidatus Saccharibacteria bacterium | reverse complement strand
GGACTGAGTAAGGGCGACAAAGAACGGATTTTTGATAAGTTCTTTCGATCCGAAGATTACCGTACCCGCCAAAACAGCGGAACCGGCTTAGGATTATACGTCACGCTCAAGCTGGCACGATTGCTGCACGCCGAAATTAGCGTTGAGAGCCAACTCAACAAAGGATCAGTTTTTACTGTTTTTGTCCCAAATCTACGGCAGCTTGGTCAGCCAAAAAGCCACGCAGCTTGACCTCAGATAGGCAATCTGGTAGTATTGACACATTGACCTACAAACTTATGTAGGTTGTTTTTATTCTAAGTAGAGATCGTATTTTAAATAGTAAATCGAAACTAATCGGAGAAATCGTGGCGACAAAGAAAAAGTCAGCGAGTAAAGTCAAAGACGCGAAGCCTGCCAATAAGCAGACGATGCGCGAACACGCCGCAAAAAAACGTGATAAAGCCGAGCAGCCTCGACGCTTAAAGCAAGCCACGACCTCTGCGCGCCGACCAATTAGCGCGTTGGGTCGAACTATTAAGGCAATCTTTCGTCCATTCCGTTTTGTGCTGCGTCCGCTTAAGACTCGCCCGGTACGATTCGTTGGTCGCATTTTGAGCAAAGTTCTCTTTTTGAGCTACTTCAAGGGCAGCTGGCAGGAACTTCGCAAAGTAACCTGGCCAGATGCCAAATTAACAACCAAGCTAACATTTGCAGTTTTGATATTTGCGACAATTTTTGGTCTTTTTATTGCGTTGGTGGATTTTGTATTAGATAAAATATTCAGGAGTGTTCTGCTATGAGCAAACGATATGACACCACCAAACAGTGGTACGCTATTCATACCTACAGTGGCTATGAAGAAAAAGTAGCCGAAAGTATTCGCCAGCGCGCGGATAGCCTCGATATGAAAGACAAAATCTTTCAAGTTGTGGTGCCAAAAGAAAAAATGATTGAAGTCAAGAATGGTAAACGCAAAGTTGTCGAAAAGCGAATCTTCCAAGGGTACGTGCTCGTACAAATGAAACTGACTGAAGATGCGTGGTACATTGTGCGAAACACGCCAAACGTCACTGGTTTTGTGGGCACCGGTACCGAGCCAACTCCTGTTTCTGACGACGAAATGGAAAAAATCATGAAGCGCATGGGTCGCGAAGAACCAAAGCACAAGATTGATTACAAAGTTGGCGAAGTGGTCAACATCATCGATGGTCCGTTCAAAGGCTTCGATGGTTCAATTAACGAAATTGATGCCCAGAAAGGCAAGCTGAAAGTACTCGTCAACATGTTTGGCCGCGAAACTCCGGTTGAGCTCGATAGCTTGCAAGTAAAACGTGTCTAACGCTCCGATGACTTCTTTGCCGGCCTTACCTGAAATTGAACGTAATTCCATACCTCAGGAAGAGCAAAACCTTGAAAACCGCTATCACGTACTTGCGCGCGGAGCAAGCTACGTAGCCTTGGCGGGCGCAGGCGTTTGCTACTTTTTTGCAACCAAATATGCTCTGAATGCTGAGTTTCAGACAGCGGGAGCCTATTATGCAGTAACCGCCGCAAGCGTTGGTGCGTCATTTGGTTGTCATCGAGAGGCTGTCGACACCGCACAGCATATCCAAGCTGCTGATCAAGCCCCAGCGCAACGAGTAATATCTGAAGGAGACGCTTAAATGGCATTTGTCGAAGAACTGCAAACATACGTCAACGAGAGTAATTCTGTCCACGAGCCAAACGACACCGAGCTCGCAGCGCTTGAAATTGCCGGATCATTCTTACGCCAAGCCCACAAAGGTTTGCTCGATAAAGTCGTCGAAACAACCCCGTGGACCCGTGAAACAGTCAAACTGCTCGAACAAGATTACGGTCTGACTTTACAAGTTTCCAAGTTAAGCGAGCAACCAGTTGACTACCTAACGCATATTGTACCGATTAACACAACGATCGAAGAAGCCATTGTAGCCTAGCCCGACCTAGACTAATTCGGTAAATTATAGTATAGTTACATCCATGATTGATCCTTTGAATCGAGTTCAAGACCTTGAGCCAGAACAGCTCGAAACACTTTTGCTTCACACGCGAGTCGAACCACATGTGCTGCGGTCGCTTGGTCACGAGGCATTTCTAGATGGAAGCATGCCAATGTATGAAACTGCAGTGCAGGTTTGTTTCGACAAAGGATCGCAACCTGAAACACCAGATGCTATAAGTTACGCGACGGCCTATACTTTCCTGAGCGAACTTCCTGATCGTGAAATAACAATTCATCGCTAGACAACAGGGGTAATTTGTAGTAAACTGATGCAGTTACGCACCAGGCGGCCGGTGGCCGCAGTTACTAGTAAACTGGAATCTGTTATCTGTGAAATAACTGAGTACAGACTACTGAATACTGAGCACTAAATATACGGAGTAAATGTTATGGCAGATGCCAAAAAAATAACCGCAAACTTAAAGATGAAAATCCCAGCCGGCAAAGCCAGTGCCGGGCCACCAGTTGGTTCAACACTTGGTCAGTACGGTGTTAATATGATGGATTTTGTGCAACCTTTCAATGACGCAACGCGCGAAATGAAGGGCACCGTTACCGCACACATTACAATTTATGAAGATCGCAGCATGGACTTCCGCGTGGTGAGCCAGCCAACTGACGATTTGATCCGCGCCAAGCTTGGCATTCAAAAAGGTTCCGGCAAACCCAACAGCGAGAAGCTTCCTCAGAAACTATCTGACGCTGATTTAACCGCCATTGCCGAAGAAAAAGCTAAAGATATGAACGCCGATGACGTCGAGGCCGTCAAAAAGATGGTCGCTGGCACTGCTCGTTCAATGGGCATCGAGATCGAGAGCTAACATGAGCGAACAATTTAACTTTATGACACCAGAATTAGAAGCTGCTTGGGATTATCTCAAGGAACGTAGGGCAGACTCAGCAGAACGCGTATCGCTAGAATTGGAGCGAGAAGGGCTCATTGCCTACGACAGTTTTGCTGACTTTACTCCTGATCACCTTAAAGACGAGCCGACATACGCAGTACAATTAGGATCAAACGGACTTCCCCCGATTAGCGAACCGCTGGTAGATTCGTTCTTCTCTCCAGATAATTAACAATAATTTGTGGGAGGCGCCTTGAAACCGCCGCTATCACCACGAAAGGAACAATAAATGCCAACTAAAAAATCACCTAAAAAGACAGCCAGTGAAGAGAAAGCAATTCTCGAAGAAATCAAAGCCGCTGATGCGGCGATTGTTGAAACACAAGCCGCCGAAGAAGTAGCTGAAGATAAAGCCGAGAAGGCAGCCAAAGCTGACACGTCCACCGTAGCCTTGGCGAAGTCGGGCAAGCGCAGCGCTAAAGCCATCAAAGAAGTTGAAGAAAAAGAAGCCAAAGAAGCTCGTAAAGCAGATGCAGCAGCTGAAGAGACTGAGCAAAAGCCTAAAGTTATCCAAAAACCGGCTCGCACTAAATTAGAGCGTCAGGGCAAACGATTCCGAAAAGCTGCCGAAGACGTTGATAAAACTAAAGAATACAGCCTCAAAGAAGCGATCGAGCTGGCGCAAAAAACCAGCACGGTTAAGTTTGACGCTACTGTTGAACTGCACATTAACTTGGGCGTTGATCCAAAACACGCCGACCAAAACATTCGTGGTACGGTTGTTTTGCCAGCCGGAACCGGCAAATCAGTTAAAGTAGCCGTATTTGCTGATGTTGATGACGTCAAAAAAGCTAAAGCCGCCGGTGCAGATATTGCCGCTGGTGATGAATTCCTGCAACAACTCGATAAAGGCGTGATTGATTTCGACGTATTGATAGCCACACCAAAGCAAATGGCTAAACTTGGCAAGTACGCTAAAGTTCTGGGGCCAAAAGGCCTCATGCCAAATCCAAAGAGCGGCACCGTGGCTGCTGATGTCGCCAAAGCGGTAACTGAGGCCAAAGCCGGCAAGGTTGAGTACCGCGTCGACAGCACTGGAATCGTGCACCTCGGCATTGGCAAGACTAGTTTTGAAGCCAGCAAACTGCTGGAAAACGCCAGAGCAATCGCCGACGCAATTCGCGCAGCCAAGCCGTCCTCACTGAAAAGCAACTACATTCTAGCTGCATACGTGACCAGTTCGATGGGTCCAAGCATCAAAGTCGCCACTTCCGAGTTATAGCCCGCGCGGCACTTATCGTGTAAGCTAGTTGTAAGCATGAGTGAAGGTAGCGTAATTGTTTTTGATGGTCCA
>CAYQXB010000033.1:0-1404 GCA_964421475.1 uncultured Candidatus Saccharibacteria bacterium | reverse complement strand
GTCCAGACGGTGTGGGTAAAACCACGCAATTGGAATTAACCGCTGAGTGGCTTCGGCACGAGGGGCATGACGTACATGTCACGCGCGCCTCGGGCGGCACACCAATTGGCGAAGAAATTCGCCGTGTTTCTTTGGCTGATATTGAACGCCCGGCAGAAGTAGACATATACTTGTCGCTCGGAATGCACACCGCACTTGGCTATGACTTGCAAGAACGCAAAGAAGCGGGGCAAGTTTGTATTGTTGATCGCAGCCCGATGGCCATTGTTGCTTATAATATTTTTGGCGCTCAGCTTGAGGACAAAAAACTCGGGTATGACGCATTCGAAAAGATGTTCAAAATGTGGGGTATTGATCAGGTCATTATACTCGATGCTAGCCAAGAGGTGATTGATGAACGCCGCGCGAAACGCAATAAAGCTACGGACTACTTCGAGAAGAAGGATGCCGCCTTCCACAACCGTGTTCGCAAGGGCTATCAAGCCGCGATTGCTATCCTTCACGAACACACCGATTGGTACGGCAGCCTGGAGCAAATCGACGGCAGTCCAGACCAAGACGCAGTGCAAGCGTCGATCCGACAAGTTGTAAATAAAGTGTTGTGATAAACGTTTCACGCCCTGTGAATTAAAACCGACCTGCGCTACAATTAGTGTTACGAAAAGAGAGGGTAACGCTAGTGTCAGTTTATTCAAACACACAAATTAAACACGCGATTAACTATGGTCACATAGTTTTTCATCCGTACAACGAAAAACACATCGCTGGGAGCAGCGTCGATGTCACGCTGGGGCATTATTATTATCGAACCGAACGTTCGCAAGATCATCCGGTGTACAATCCTTTTGACGAACTCGACGTCAAACGTTACTTCGAGGGCGCGCTAAAAGCAATGCCACACAAAAAGTGGTGCGACGAGGCAGGCATCAAGCCGCTCAAAGGCATTCCGCTGAATCATCCGATTATTCCTATTCGTCCAGGCGAACGAATCTTGGCACACACCCATGAGTTTATTGGCATTAAAGCGCCGGGCACTAGTACTATGCAAGCCCGCAGTACGTGGGGACGTAATGGTGTGTCGGTTTGTTTGGACGCCGGCTGGGGCGATCCAGGTTATATTAACCGCTGGACGATGGAGATTTATAACAACAACCAGCACGAAACAGTTCTGCTGCCAGTTGGCGAACGAATTGCGCAAATGGTGTTCTATGACACCGGTCCGGTCGACCTGGAGTACAAAAAACTCAGCGGAAAGTACCAAACTAATACCAGCAGCGACCTGGACGCAATCATCAAAAACTGGCGGCCAGAACACATGTTGCCGCGCGCCTATAACGATGTTCGCGAGTTGCCACCAAAAATCAAAGGCTTAAAAGGGGATTGATATGAGCAATCCTGCTGCCG
>CAYQXB010000032.1:1847-7624 GCA_964421475.1 uncultured Candidatus Saccharibacteria bacterium | reverse complement strand
AGTCAGCACATAATTGCCAACGCAGATTTGTTCGTCGACCCACGTGGTAATTCGTTCGTCGTAGCCTTCGTAGCGTGAGCAAATAAAAATCAGATCTTTGTTGTCGGCTGCCAGTCTTTTGGCGTCAGACTGTTTGTATACTTTGCCGCGAGGCGTCGCTAAGATTACTCGCGCACTTGGTGATTGTTTTTTTGCCGCCTCAATCGCCGCTTTGATCGGCTCCGGTTTTAGCACCATACCGTCGCCACCGCCGTACGGAATATCATCAACTTGTCTTCGAGGCCCAATGCCAAAAGTACGCAGTGGAATATGCACAAACTCAACAGCACCAATTTCTTGCGCCTTATGCAGCATGCTGGCGTTCAATACGCCATCAAACATTTCGGGGAACAGTGAGATGATAAATATTTTCATGAGTAGACTATTATAGACATTATTTTATAATTATTGTATTATATCATCATGACAACGACAAATACAGGACCTTCTGACGCCGAAGCTGCATTATTTGACCGCGCGGAGCATATCCTCGCCTGTAATGATGCTTTAACCGGAACTTCTGGCCAACACGCAGAGGGCTTAGACTTTGGCAACGCCTCCTTGCGCCGAGATGCCGACATGTCGATTAGCGTTAGAATTGGCGAAACACACGAAGAATACGCAGATGACGAACTTGATGCGTTTCAATCGAGCTACGTACGCTTGAATCCAAACAAGACCGTCGGCGAAGCGCTTGTATCTGTCGGCGCTTTTGAGAAGAAGATTCGCGGCGCAGCGCAAATTAGCTTCGTTGAAACCATTGCGTTGCAACTAGAACAAGAGTTACTTGACGCGCCTCAAATCGTTCGCTAAATACTTTTATACTTAACTATTAAATATCGAGGTCGTCGAGGTCTGCCAGTTCGCGGCGGGTTTTGGCCGCCATGCTGTCTGAGTCGTCTTCTTTGTCTTCAGTTTCTGGTTCGTCGTCGTCATCTGCGAAAGAAAGTGTTTCGCTCTCAGGTTCTTCGATTTTCTCTTCAATCTTTTCTTTAGCTACAACTTCTTCGACTGGTGATTCTTCGGCAGCTTCAACAGCATCTTCATCAACAGATGTTTCATCTTTTTCGGCGTGCTCTTCGCGACGTGGTGGTCGTTCGCCGTTCACATCAACGATTTTGAGATTATAACGAGCGTCGTTTTTTGTGCCGAGCGCGCGGAGCAATGTTCGCAGCGCCTGAGCGCCTGAGCCGCGCTTGCCGATAACGCGGCCAAGATCTTCGCCGTCCACGGTAAGTTGCAGTAGGACTCCCTTTTCGTCAATGGTTCGCTCAATTGTAACTGCGTCTGGGTTGCCGACGATGGCTTTGACGATATATTCAATAAATTGTTGGTCGATGGTCGCGCTCATAGGTGTTTCCCTTCGTTAATGACAGTGTTTATGCAGTACGAACTAATTATAGCAGAACAAGCTTAGGCTTTGTTCTCGTCGTCTTCGGCAGGCTTTTCTGGGTTTTCTTCAGCGGCAGGAGTTTCCTCTGCAGGAGCTTCATTTGCTTCGGCTGCAACTTCTGTGTTTGCTTCTTCGGTTGGGGTTTCAGTATTTTCGGCTGCCGCAGCATTAGAATCAGCTGAAGCTGCTTCAGTATTGGATTGTGCCTCGCCTTGCTCGGCTTGGTTTTTGCGGAGTTTTTCCGGGTTACGAGTTGTTCGTTTTCTTGGTTCTGCAACACTAACCCAAGACGGCATTTTTACGCCTTCGCCGGAGAGCAAGCCAACAACGCGGTCAGATGGTTGCGCGCCGTGATCAAGATAAAATTTAGCTTTTTCGGTGTCAATCGTATTGGTTTTAGTGTGCGGGTCATAGCTACCCAGGCGAGCCACTACTTTACCGCTTTTTGGCGATTGATGTGAATCTTGAACAACCACGCGATATTGTGCGTGTCCATGGCGTCCGGTGCGTTGCAAACGAATAGCTAGCATGTAGTAATAAAACTCTTTCTACTTCTTATCTTATAAATTAAGTCTTGCTGTATTTTACAGATAAGCGCCTCTGTTGTCAACAGCCGCTCGCATCTTTTCTCAGGAGACCACTACACGCCGAGAAATCCAGCAGGTTTCTCGGGTTGCATTTGGCAATCAGTCTCCTTCGTAAAAGATGTTCGCTTCCTCATACCGAGCGATTATTCCCACTCTGTGGTGCCGGGCGGTTTGGCCGTAAGGTCATACGCTACACGCGAGATTCCCGGTAGTTTTTGGACTTGTGCCACCATTTCGCTCAGTACTTTTTCAGAGATTTCAATACCTGGTGTTGCTGGCACGCCAGTCATAAAGTCATTGGTAATGAACGTGCGGATTCCAATTGAACGACTCATTGATTTGCCAAATGGTATCGGGAAGGAAACGACCGGTACTTGGGCCAACTTTTCAATCAGATTGTTTTTTTGGAGCAAATCATTGACAATTTTATCTGCTGCACGTAATTGTTCTACGGCATCTTTTGTTGGCAAGGTTGGCGTAATTTCTTGTAAGATTCCCGAAACTTTATCACCAAACAAATACACCACTCGGTTTACTTGATGCACCTGTTTTGGAATTTCATTTGCCAGCTTGAGCAACGTTTTCCAATCAGCCTTGCCCGATAAACCGACCAAATGACTGTAGGTACGGCCATCACCTTGCACGCCAACGGTGCGGACCGGCAACAGACACACCGCAATATCTTTCGTTTCGAATGCTGTCAGTTGATTCATGATTTCTTCGGCGGATTCAAGGTATGGTTCGGTTGCACATAGCAGACGAATCGCCAGACCAGGACCGGGGAATGGTTGTCGCCAAACCAATGCTTTCGATAGTCCAAGTCGTTCACCAAGTTCGCGTACTTCATCTTTGTGCAGATCTTGCAACGGCTCAACAACGTTGCCCGTTTTGCGGAGTTCTCGAACAAGTGGCGTGTCGTTGTGATGGGTTTTAATAACATCCGCGTTGCTGCTGGCAAGTTCCGAAGCGCTTTCGATCAAATCCGGTCGCAGCGTTCCTTGACCAAGTACAGTTGTGCTTGGATTAAGCCCGAGCTGCGCAATAGCTCGCTCGCGTTCGACCATAAACTGGTCGCCAATAATACGACGCTTGGTTTCTGGATCAGATGTTTCGGATAATTTTGTCGTCTGTTTTCCGTTAAAAGTCGTGCTGGCATTCATAAATCGCACGCTGGCATCAATTAACAGCACATCAATTCCAGCTTTTTTGAGTGCATCAACCACCATTTTACTCTCATTAGCACGCATAAATCCGGTATCAATATGTACGGCGTGCACTTGTTTTGGATCGAGAGCTTTCGCCAGCAAAACCGTACAAACCGTTGAGTCCACGCCGCCACTGACAAAAACCAAAACGTCTTTGTTGCCGACAACTTTTTGAATGTACCGGATCGCTTCTTTTTCGCGATCTTGCAATGTATAGTCGGCTTTGAGTTTTGCGACCTCGAACAAAAAATTACCAATAATTTTCTGGCCGTGCTCAGTAATATCAACTTCTGGATGAAATTGCACACCGTATAGTTTTCTGGCTTTGTCTTCGATTGCCGCAACAATGTCACTGGATTTTGCCGTGCACACAAATCCGTTGGGCAATGTTGCAACGCTGTCGCCGTGACTCATCAGCACGGTTTGTGCTTTGGGCAAATCTTTAAATAATTTTGAATCAGTTTTTATACGCAAGGTGCTGGCACCATCTTCGCGCCGCGAACCTTTACTAACCGTGCCGCCGTAATGATAACTCAGCAGTTGCATGCCGTAGCAAATACCGAGAATTGGCTTCCCCAGATCAAAAATTGCTGCGTCGGTTCGGGGCGCACCGTCACCATAGACACTTTGTGGTCCACCAGAAATAATAATCGCATCGTAATTTTTGAGGATTTTTGCGGGTGTATCAATCGGTAGGATTTCGGAAAACACGCCAAGCCCGCGCACGCGCCGATCGATCACCTTTCCGTACTGAGCACCAGCATCCAGAATTGCAACCCGCTGTTTATTCATCTCATTATTATGCCTCAAAATCCTAAATTCTAAGCACCAAATATCAAATAAACAACAATGACCGAATGTTCGAAAATTTTGATTTCGGATTTATTTGCTATTTATGATTTGTTGTTTGGGATTTGTAAGACTTGAGCGCTTGTTCGGCGGCTTGTTGTTGGCCGATTTGTTTGCTCGGACCAGCGCCTTGGCCTTTTAATTCTTCGGCAATAAATACACCGACCGTAAACGTTTTGTCGTGATCCGGGCCGTCTTCGTTTAAAACCTTGTATATCGGCGTGGCGCTGTCAATGCTTTGCGCAACTTCTTGCAAGTGTGATTTAGCATCCATCCACGAACCAGTTTTGAGGATTTCGTCGAATGTCGTGAGCAAACTTTCAGTAATAAATGCTTTGGTTGCTTCGTAACCTTGGTCAAGATAGAGTGCGCCCACAACCGCTTCGTAACTATTAGCCAAAATTTGGGCGCGCGCTCGATCCGTTCCACGCCGTTCACCACGGCTCAGTCGCAGCAGTGGCTCAAAATCATGGCGTTTGGCAGCATCACTAATACTTTCGGTGCGCACTAATGAACTTCGCCAGTTGGTCAAAATGCCTTCGGGCTCTGCATAATTGCTGTACAAAAATTCGGTCACGATGAGTTCCAATACCGCGTCGCCCAAAAATTCCAGGCGTTCATTGTGCTCTTTGGCAGTTTTGCGGTGTTCGTTCACGTACGAGCGATGCGTAAAGGCCGTTATTAATAATTGAAGATCCTCAAAGGTAACTTTGAGCGTGTCGCGAGCAAATTGTTGGTATTTTGCGCTGTCCATACATTAGAAACTAGAAGTTAGCAACTAGGAAGTAGCCAACTGTAGTTTTCTCCTATTTTCTATTTGCTGATTTCTATTTGCTAGTATCATAGGTTTGCCTGCCTGATTTTCTTTAAACCCAAAAGAATTAACTTACTAATATCTTCGTATTCGATTTTCTCGAGCGCATCGTTAGCCGAAAACCACTTAATACCGTTCATCCAATCCTCCGGCACTAGTTTGTCGGTATCTTTGACGGCCTTGGTCAAAAAGATTTCGGTGGTCATCAGCACCAAACTTTGTTGGCGGCGATACTGAAAATTGATCTTGCCCAGCCAGTTGATAATCTTAAGGTGTTTGAGGCCCGTTTCTTCGCCAATTTCGCGTACGGCTGTTTCTTTGGCGGATTCGCCTTCTTCGATGTGACCTTTCGGGATTGTCCAGCGATCTTTGGCGTCTTGAATCAGCAAAATTTCCACGTCGTTGGTTTTTTCGTTACGACGAAACACCACACCACCAGCAGTTGGCTCGCGCAAAACCTCACGAATTTGCGGTCGTTTGTGCGGCAAAAATCGCTTAACATTTTTGCTAAGGTTTTTATTGATACTCTCGAGTGATTTAATTGGTTTGGGTCGTTTCATGTCGTCTCTATTCTTTCGTCTTAGCAGGTTTGGTAGCTTCGTTACTCTCTGGCGGTAATTCTTTGGCCTCGATTTGCCGCAGCAAACTACCAAGGACACCGTTGATGAATTTGGATGAATTATCGCCGCCGAAGCCTTTGGCTAGTTCGACGGCTTCGTTGATGACAACTTTTGGTGGCACGGTTTTTGCCTGAAAGATCAGTTCGTATGCGCCGATGCGTAAAACGGCGCGGTCAATTCGTGAGATCTGATCAAACGGCCACTCCGGTGCCAGTGGTTGCAGCACAGAATCCAGGTAAAGTTTTTTCTTTTCGATCCCGGCGACGAGTT
>CAYQXB010000032.1:0-1837 GCA_964421475.1 uncultured Candidatus Saccharibacteria bacterium | reverse complement strand
TATCTCCGCAAGACTCACGAAATTCTCTTTCGTACAGCGTTTGCATAGTGACGATTCGACCGAGGTGACGATTAGAGGCCATATTGTTAAATTATCCGCTTAGGTGCGTTTATATTATACCGTACAATTTGCGCTTGTGGGCGTTTACTTGACGGCTTTTGTGACTTTTTTTGCTGACTCCCGGCTGGTTGTATAGGCCTTCACTGGTGACTTAGCATTAACGGCGCGAGCCAGTTTTACGACTAAGTGACTGCGACGTGTGCCAGTCCGGCGGGGGGTTGTTCGGTGTTTAGGCTTACCCATGTTTTCTTAAAGCTCCTTGTTCGTATTGCTTGATAACTTGGCAGCATTATAGCGTAAAAACACCTGTCGTTCAACCATAAAATTGACATATAATGATTGGAATTATATAATAACTAAAATCATGTCCTCTTACGGCTATTCTGATATCGTTTCGGCGGCTATGGAGCTCGGTTATCAACCGACGCCACGGCCTATTGAAACACAGGCGTTGGCCGATCGTGTTGAAGCAGAGGTTCGCATTCTTGACGAAGGCCAGTATCAGGCGCCTGAATTTATTTCTCGTCGGTTTCGCAATATTGCCATCGGCAGCGTGGCGGTAGTACTCGCCTCAGGAATCAGTGTTGGTGCCTATAGACTTTTTACCTGGGATCCTGCACCCCGTACCGAGCAACCGTGTAATTTTTCTGACAGAGATGTTACAAGTGATGGCGTCACGGTATCTCGCCCGGCAGTTGATCAGTTTGCTAGCTTACTTAACTGTTAGACCACAAAGTTAACGAGCTTATTTGGCACATAGATCGAACGCTTGATTTCTTTGCCCTCAATAAATGCCTTAACGTTGTCACTGGACTTTGCAGCGGCCACTGTAACTGATTCATCGCTCCCGCTCGCGACTTGAATGTTGGCGCGTACTTTGCCGTTTACTTGCACAACGATCGTCACGCTGTCACTAACCAGATTTTTTTCGTCCCACTTTGGCCAAGACTCAACATGAACACTGGTGCTGTGCCCAAGCTCATTCCATAACTCTTCGCAGATATGCGGCGCGAATGGCGCCACGCAAGCAACAATATTTTCAAGCACTTGCTGCCACGTCTCATTCTTTGAAAGCGAATCAACCTTTAGTATGTACAGTTCATTGAGCCCACCCATCGCCGCGGCAATTGCTGTGTTGTAGCGATTATTTTCAATATCATCGGTCATTTTTTTAACCATTTTATGGCTACTGGCCAATAATTTTTTGGTAATTTCTTTACTGAGTTCTTCTTTTTCTGACTCCAGGTACTCTTGGACTAGATTCCAAAGCCGAGAGAGAAAGCGGAAAGCTCCCGGCACTCCTTGTGGATCCCATTTTGCCCACAGTTCCAAAGGTGCAGCAAACATCAAGTAGGTGCGCAGTGCATCAGCGCCGTAGCCTTGATCGATAATTTCCAACGGATCAACGCCGTTGCCCTTCGATTTAGAAAACATAGTGCCGTCACTGGCAGTCACTTTACCGTTAAACAAGAATTGTTTGAATGGTTCGGGTTCATCAACCAAGCCAATCTTTTTGAAAAAGTGCCCAATGAACCGTGCGTACAGCAAGTGCGCCGTGGCATGATCAGCACCATTATAAAAGTCGATGGGTTCCCATTTTTTAACAATATTGCTATCAAAAATCGCTTGCTGATTATGCGGATCAAAGTAGCGATACATGTACCAGCTGCTACAAATATAAGTATCAAGTGTATCAGTTTCACGCTCGGCAGGCCCCTTGCATTTAGGGCAGTCCACGCTGAGCCAATCTTTCGCTCGAGCCAGTGCACTCCGGCCA
>CAYQXB010000031.1:0-8043 GCA_964421475.1 uncultured Candidatus Saccharibacteria bacterium | reverse complement strand
CAACGCAAACGGCGAATAATATCACAGTCGGCTTGAACACTCAGGGCGACGCCACTCCAACATTAATTGGGCAATTCCAAATTTCGACCGACAATGTGGCTTTCGCAAATGCCGTGAATATTGGTAACTTAGCACCTGGTGCGAGTTCCGGCACATTGTACGTACGTGATACGGTTGCCAGCAACGCCCAGCTTGGACCGTGGACAGCACGCATAACCGCTAGTGCAGTGAGTTGGAGTTAGGCGATGGCTGGCACTTACCCCGACGTACCTGGTTACCGATTTGTCTATGACGCTGATGGCACAATCGTGGTTTACCATAACATTACCAACGGAACCAATGTGACACAAAGTGCCGCAACTTTGCAATCTATCAACAATGAGGATCCCTCAACCTCTTTGTACGGCAGTGGAATACAGCCAGGGCATCTGGTATTTTTGTTCCCGGAATTACGCGATGTTAGCGGTATTCTCATTAACACTGCCGCCGTGCCAATTACTGCCGTCCAATGGTCAAATAACACAACAACCGGGCTAGACGGGACTTGGGACACTGTTGCTGGAGTTACACCTATCAGCAATGCCGGCTCCCGCATACTGCTACGAACCAGTATTAATAGTGTGAGCTTATCGGCAGTTAGCGCCCTTCGTCTCAACAATAATAACTCCGGCGCTGGTGGTAGCTCGCGACTATGTAACGTGCACTTTTATGGTGCTATCACTGGCAGCGAAAGCCCAGACCGCTTACGGATTGTTGATCTTTCAGATGACGATATTGCGGCGCAGTTTGACTTTGGGGATATACCGCAGCGCAGCAACGTAACCAAACAGTTTAAAGTCACCAACAATAGTTCAACACAAACGGCGAATAATATCACGGTTGAGCTAAGTACTCTGAGTAATGCTTCACCAAGCCTGATTGGGCAATTTCAGGTTTCAACCGACAATATTGCTTTTGCCAATGCTATTAATATTGGCAACTTAGCGCCAGGCGCTAGTTCTGGCACATTGTACGTCCGTGATACGGTTGCCAGTAACGCGCAGCTCAGTGTATGGACAGCACGTATAACCGCTTCGGCAGTGAGTTGGAGTTAAGCGATGGCAAATTCAGGTAACGGATACGCATACTTATACCAGAACGTTGGGGCAGCGCCGTTAAATTCTCAGGCTGCCTATGCCTACAATTATGAGAATGTTGGTGCCGCACCGCTGAACTCGCAGCAAGGGTACGCCTATAACTATCAAAACGTTGGGGCAGCACCGTTAAATTCTCAGGCTGCCTATGCCTATAATTACGAAAACGTAAAGTTCTACAACATCGGATCCGACCAGTTTTTGCCACCCACTATTAACTAATCGATTGGTATACTATGAGGGTAAGCATATGAATATCAGTAGCAACAAAGTAATGAGGATAATCTAACGTGGCTGGCTCCTACCCTGATGTACCCGGTTACCGGTTCGCCTATGACGCTGATGGCACATCAGTGGTTTACCATAATCTCGGTACTGGACTTGATACTGCCCAAAGCCAAACTATTCTCCAAGTAGTAAACAGCGAAACTGTCGGATCAGTAAATTCGATAGCACCCGGAGCTGGCGGTGGGTTCGGAGCAATAGTTTTCTTTTTTCCGGAACCACGAAATATTACTGGTATCCTTATAAACCTAGCTGCTTTAACTATTAACAGTGTGCAGTGGAGTAACGACACCATCACTGGTCTTGATGGCGCTTGGAATACTATTGGTAGTATCACAACTTATAGTAGCGCAGATAGAGCATTATTTCGCACCAATATTAACCCCGCTAGTGTGACAGGAGCTACCGCATTTCGTATTAATACAGCATCTGGAAATTCAAGTTCAAGAATTTATAATGTTCATCTTTACGGCTCGATTGCCGGCAGCGAAAGCCCTGACCGCTTGCGGATTGTCGATATTAGCGATAACGACATCGCCGCACAACTCGACTTTGGCGACATTTACCAACGCAGTAATGTCACCAAACAGTTTAAAGTCACCAACAATAGTTCAACTCAGACGGCTAATAACATTACCGTAGGTCTTAGCGCCCAAACAAACGCTTCACCAAGCCTCATTGGCCAATTCCAGATATCAACTGATAACGTAGCCTATGCCAATGCTATTAATATCGGTAACTTAGCACCAGGCGCCAGTTCTGGCACATTGTACGTCCGTGATACGGTTGCCAGTAATGCCCAGCTTAGTGTCTGGTCGGCGCGTATAACCGCCAGCGCAGTCAGCTGGAGCTAAGAATAGCTACGCATACACACCTACGGCAATTATTAACTAGCTTATCGCTTTTTGGTGGAATTTATTGAATTCCGTGACAAGGCTTTCAATCTGTAAAATAAGGGGGTTGCACACAGACTTTACAAGGAAATGAGTTTTGTTGTAAACTGGGTGTGCTATGGACAATCGGCAGAAAATTCATGATTACGTACGCGACCAATTGAGCCGTGCTGAGATACGTGCCAAAGCATACGTTGTCGATGAAAACAGCAAGATACGCCCAAAGCGCAATGCTTACGTACTGCTCAGTAAGTACTTATCCGAGTTTCAGCGAGGTACTGGTCGGCAAACTCGTTGGTTAGCAATTAGCGGGCTGCGGGGCACCGGCAAGACCACCCTACTGGCACAACTCTACTGCGATTTACGAATTACTAAGCAGCGCAAGTTATTTGTCAGCGCCGACCATATGGTGCAACTTTTAGGTTCTAGCATTACTGAGGTTGTGGAGGCATACGAAGATCAACTTGGCCAGTCATTTGAACAATTGACCGAGCCAGTGTTTTTATTTGTTGATGAGGTACAGTATGACCCTAAGTGGGCATTAGCACTTAAATCTATATATGACCGTTCACCAATGGTCTTTATTGCTACCACTGGCTCATCGGCATTAGAGATCAATACTAACCCCGATACTGCTCGTCGCGTTATAACCGAGACATTGTTGCCAATGAGTTTCACGGAATACCAAAAAATAAGTCACCGTGTTTTCGAAGAAAAGCAGCTTGGGGCACAGTTACGTAACGCCTTTCTGTCCGCCCAAAGTGCGGAAGACATATACAACGTCTTTGCGTCTCAATCATCAAAGATTAACCAATACTGGACACGAGTTGATCGTCGAGAGATTGCAAAATACTTGGAATACGGAACGCTACCATTTATGGCGGCAACTGGTAATCATGCCTTAGCGTTTGACCAGCTGGAGCGTTCTATAGATAGGATACTAGGCTCTGATGTCACCAAGATCGGCCAGTTTGGCGCCGAAACTGTCGCGCGCATACCGCAGGTACTCTATAGTGTTGCTGATAGTGATGTCGTTAGTCTCAATTCTTTGTCTAACTCATTGAATATACCAAGACCAACGCTCACGCGTATATTCAACGCGCTTGAACAAGCAGAGGTTTTATATAAGCTGGAGCCGCAGGGTAGTCATGTGGCACAAATGCGGCAATCGGATAAATATCTATTTACTACTCCGGCCATTCGCGCCATGTACTTTACGCTAACTGGCAGTATCCGAGCCAGCCAACAGGTATTAGGGCATTTACTTGAGGATGCAGTTGCGTTGTATTTGCGGCGTATATTTGGCGAGCGATCACTGACCACTTCTATTACCTATGGCAGTACACGAGGTTCAGCAGACTTTATTGTTCGCAATCGTCAATCAACTTTTGTAATTGAGACTGGTCTTGGCAAAAAAAGTCATCGCCAAGTTGAGCAAACAGACCATGTACCAGATAACCGAATTGGCATTGTGATTGCTAATGATGAGCTATCGTTGAATCGAGAGAAAAATATTGTAGTGATTCCAATTCGAAACTTCTTACTCGCATAGGGTGTTTTGGGGTTCGAGGCCCATTGAATCTTGCCGACTATTCTGTACAAGGTGATTGTTTATTTAGTCGCGTTTGAGCATGACGGTGAAAGCTTCGGATGGGATTTCGACGTTGCCAAACATTTTGGCGCGAGCTTTACCTTTCTTTTGTTTCTCCAGCAGTTTTTTGCGTCGCGTCACATCGCCACCATACAGCTTGGCGGTGACATCTTTGCGGTACGCTGATATGTCTTCGCGGGCGATGAACTTTCCGCCAATGCCCGCTTGCAAGGCGACTTTGAAGTTTTGGCGCGGAATGACGTCTTTTAACTTTTCGACAATTTCGCGACCCAAACGTTGCGATTCGGATCGGTGCACCATAACGCTGAGGGCTTCGACTATCTCGCCAGCCACGTAAAAATCGACGCGCACTAAATCTTCGGCACGATAATCAGCAAGCTCATAATTAAACGAACCGTAGCCGCTCGTCACACTTTTGAGCTGATCATAAAAATCGGTGAGCAAATTTGCCAGCGGCGCCTCGAATGTTACAACCGTCAATTCATCGACGTAGCTCAAGTTTTTTTGCAATCCGCGCTTGCTGGTAATAAGCTGGATCACCGCACCGACAAAATGTTTGGGCACCACAATTTCGCCCACAATCCACGGTTCTTTGATCTCCAAAATCTGCGCAACATCCGGCAGATCGGCAGCCGAACGAATATCAACATCTTTGCCACTCTGCATAACTACATGGTAATCAGTGGAAGGGTTGGTGATGATTAAACCAAGGTTGTACTCGCGCTCCAGCCGTTCTTTGACAATATCCATGTGCAGCAGCCCGAGGAATCCAACGCGCATACCAAATCCCAAAACTGGCGAATTTTCTGGTTCAAAGCGCAGCGCCGAATCACTGAGTGATAATTTTTCGATCGCTTCTTTGAGCAAATTATAATTCTCGTTACTGTCCGGAAAGAATCCAGCGTACACGAACGGCTGCACGTCTTTATAGCCCGGCAGTGGTTGTGTGGCTTTGTTTTTCATGAGTGTCACGGTGTCACCCACGCGAGCTTCGCGAGTCGATTTGAGGTTGGTAACAATGTAGCCGATTTCACCCTCCGCCAGTTTTGGCGTTGAACGCATGTCGGGCTTGAGCGCACCAACTTCCAGCGCAATGCCGTCCGTCTTTGTGGCCATCATGGTAATCTCGGCCGATTTTGGAATCTCACCATTAAAAATTCGCACGTACAAAATAACGCCGCGGTAATCATCGTAGTAACTATCAAAAATAAGCGCCCGGGTTTCATTTGCACTTTCGTTCTTTGGCGCTGGAACATCCGACACAATGCGGTCCAAAACTTTATCAACACCCTGTCCGGTTTTGGCCGAAATATGCAGAATGTCTTCTTTTTTGCAGCCCAGCAATGACACTACTTCGGCACTGACTCGCTCGACATCAGCTGCGGGCAAATCAATTTTGTTCAAAATCGGAATAATTGTGAGGTCTTGTTCCATGGCCAAATAGACGTTGGCGAGCGTTTGGGCCTGAATACCTTGCGAAGCATCAACCACCAACAGCGCGCCTTCGCACGCCTGCAAGCTGCGCGATACTTCGTAGCTAAAATCAACGTGACCTGGAGTATCAATCAAATTCAATTCATACTGAACTGAATTTGCAAATTCCAAACCCTTCGTATTTTGGTCATTAGAACTTTGGGATTTGTTATTTGAAATTTTTGAACTATAGCTCATGCGGACTGGTTGGAGTTTGATGGTGATTCCCTTTTCACGTTCCAAATCCATGCGGTCTAACAACTGATTTTTCATGTCGCGCTTTTGGACGGTTCCGGTCAATTCCAGCAAACGATCAGCCAGCGTGGACTTGCCATGATCAATATGCGCAATGATGCAGAAATTCCTTATAGCTGCCTGGTTCACACATTACCTCCTACTGGGAAGAGCAGCCCGAGAGACGAATTTATTTCGTCCCCGGCGCGATGAGAAACCCATGAAATGGGTGTCTCATAAGCGAAGCGCTCAATATGCGCAATAATGCAGAAATTTCGTATGTGGGATTGATTCATTGAGGGTCAATTATAACAGAGGTGGCAAGATAATAACAGCGTTACTGGATGCGAACGGGTTTTAGAATAATTCGTTTGATGCGTTCGATGACTGGCTTGGGCTCATCAAGCCGCAGCATCAACGAGACCGACATATACACGGCAATCGTTACGCCGCTAATCACCGCCAACTTACTAACCAGCACGACAAACCCACGGTCAGAAGCAGAAAGTGGCATAAGTTGAATCATGGCGTATGCTGCGACCACCGTAAACCCAGCCGCAGAAAGCATGCGCACCATGACATCAATAAATTGCATGCCAAAAAACTTTTTGTCGCGAATTATAATTATAATCGCCAGGATTCCGACCTCAACACCAGCAACAATCGACTGCGCTAAGGCCAAACCCGCAACTCCGTAAGCACTCGGACTGGCAAGCGTAAATGCCAGATAAATATTCAAGCCAATTGCTAAAATCGAAACGAGAAGCGGCGTCACGGTATCTTTGTAGGCATAGAAATAACGCGACAAAATACTATAAATAATCCTAAAGAATATCGCCGCCGCCAGGAATCCAAAAATCAAGGCGATTTCTTGTTTAACATCACCGTAGATCAACCGCGCCAAATACGCCCGGGCAAAATAACTTATCACGACAATGGGCAACGTGATCCAAATCATAACACTCAGAATTTTCAGAAAATCGCGCCGAAATAAATCTGGTCGTCCTTGGCTCAATCGCTCAGTTAATCGCGGAAAAGCCGCAATCGCGATGGCGTTACCGAGCAACATCACCGGAACGTTATGCAGCGCAAAGGCAAAACTATAGTTACTCACCGAACCAGTTGACAGCGCTTGTGCGCGGTTCACCTCAACGATACTGTTTACTTGATCGATTCCTTGGTCAAGTGCGCGTGGTGGCAATTGCCGCAGCATTGAGCGCAATTGTTGATTTTTCCAGCCAATATACCAACGATATCGATAACCTAATCCAACCATGCCGATAATGGCAACGAGCAGCTGTAGCAAACTGCCAATTAGTGCGCCGACACCGAGCCCGACAACACCGAGCGTATCTTTAAACACAAAAATACTGACAATAATAGCGACATTGTAAAACAGCGGCGCAACCGCAAAAAAGAAGAACCGCCCAAAAGTCTGCTGGGTACTCGTTATAACTCCTGCGAGCGTAAAGAGCAACGGATTAAACGCGATTAGTTTCATGATGATTGTTGCCTGATGTAAGTTGTCGGGGTGCAAGTCCGGGAAGAGCGTATGCACGATCGGCTGCGCAAACACAAACATAATCAACCCAACGATTGCCATGACAATCGCCAAAACATTCAACAGGCTATTTGTTAAGTTCCAAACGCCCTTTCGGTCGCCAGCTTGCAATCGGTCACTCAGGAACGGGATGAACGCCACGCCCAACACACCGGCAGAAATCGTAAAGTAAAAAAAATCCGGAATTTGAAACGCCGCAAAAAACGCGTCAGATGCACCGGGATCAAACTGAGTAATGTTGGTACTGATCAGGCGCATGCGCAAAAAACCCAGAACTTGACCGATGAGCGTCACGCCAATCAGTAAAGTGGCTGCACCGCTCACCGACATACGTGCTGTAGCTCGGCGTAACAATCGCTTCATATTTACTATAGATTATAGTTTTATTGGAGCATTTTAGAAAGCAGATTAAAACGAAACTTTAATACAGGGTTGCAGTTTTTGGCATGGTTGAGCCTTCTAGGATTTTGAGAACCTCTTCGGCTTCGACGGTTTCTTTTTCAATCAAAGCATCTTTGAGTTCTTCGAGTTTTTTGCGGTTGGCTTTAATGACTATTCGAGCACGTTCGGCTGCCTCAGTAATCAAACCTTCGACTTCGTGATCAATGATTTTGGCAGTTTCTTCGGAATACTGCTTTTCGTGCATCATGCGATCCATCATCATACCTTCTTCAACGTGGAAGACTTGGTCGCGAAGTTTTTTGCCCATGCCTTGATCGACAATCATTTCGCGTGCTAGTTCTGCCGCTTTTTGTAAATCATTGCCCGCGCCTGTGGTGACACGATCTTTGCCATACATAACTTCTTCGGCGATCCGTCCGCCCAGCATTCGCGCCAAAACATCTTTAAATT
>CAYQXB010000030.1:5092-8109 GCA_964421475.1 uncultured Candidatus Saccharibacteria bacterium | reverse complement strand
ATTGAAGGCTCGGCAGCGTTGGATTACGCAGGTTCTGAACCTTCTTTTTTTATGCGTTAGCTCTTTCCTCTGCTAAAGCACTTTTAATCATAAGTAAACTAACCCCATACACCGCTGCGGGACAGACCCGGAGATTCCGGTTGTCGTTGCCCGGATTGGTGATATTCTGGTTCACCTGCCCGTCGTTGACGTTCCGAATCTGCACGTTGCCGTCTGCCCTTCCCTGATGCGATAGTCCTATCCAAAACAGCTGGCGCGCCAACTGCGGCATTATTGTCTCAGGAGCCAAAACGCTCCTTACCCATCAGGATTCCAGTGGTATATAAAAGTATTGATCTGCTCGGCCACAGTTGCCTGGCTCACCACCACCGCACTATGCTGAGTGGTGCCAAACAACCGTATCGGAGCCAATAGACCCGAAGGCCAATAGATCATAGGGGTCGCAAAAATATTTGCCAGCGCATTATAGCCCAAACAAATGCTTGCTTGATTCACCCCTTGCATCAATCTTACATCAATTTTACGAATGATTTTCGAAAAATAAAAAGACAAGAACAAAAGTAAATCAAACTATCAAAGACAAATCTACTCGATTACCACTGCGGGACAGACCCGGAGATCCCGGTCGCCGTTGCCCGGATAGGTGAAATCCTGGTACACCCGCCCGTCGTAGACGTACCGAAGCTGCACGACGCCGTCTGCCGTAAGTGGTTCAGCAGTCAACATTGTCCAGGTCCGAACATCGTCAGTTTCATCTGCCATCTGCTGACTATCTGGTAGTGTCATGTTGTTCTCACGAGCATACTCGTATTTTGCTGTGTATGCTGCGTCAGTCATACCGGTTCGTGCATCGTAGGTTTTGCCATCTATCTCGAACACAAACAGTTTGTCATTATCTTCAGACATTGCCGCTTTATAACTTCGGGCAAGGTCGTAATCTTTGGTTTGGTCGCCGATGTCAATACCTGCACCGGTGTGTAACAACGTAAACGCAGTTTCGCCCGTTTCGGTTTCGGTTTTAACAACTTGCAAGGTGTCTTCGGTGACACCAAGCTTTTCAAATCGTTTAGCCATCTCGCCGCGTAGTTTGGTAGCTGTTTCTTGCTGTTCTGGAGTCATCAGTGAAAAAACATCGATACTTTCTGATGTTTGTTCACCGGTTTCTGGGTTTTTAAACACCTTTGGACCAATGAGCGCGCCAACTGCGTCGGTGTATTGCTCGTGTCGTTGGTGGGCAGCAACAAGTTCATCCTGTACAGCGCTGCGCGCTTCTGGCGCAACCTCTACACCAGGAATATTTCCTGCTACTTGCAAAGCTTGCAGCTTATCAGTCGCCGCTTGTTTTTCATCAAAGGCTTCATTAGCTTGGTAAGCTAGTTCAACACCGTGGTCAAACATAGCCTGTTCTGGAGTAATATGTGCTGGTTTCATAAGCGTTACAATATCATTTCAGGAGTAATTTGTCAAAAAGTTGCGTACGTAGTGTCGTCGTACAATTTTACTCAGTTCGGAGCGCTTCGATCGGATCAAGCTTGGCGGCCTTGCGCGATGGCAACAAACCCGCCAAAGTTGCGACAATCATCAAAATCACGATTAACCCGACAATCTGCGGGAACTTAAAGATCAGCAGTTCGTTGCCCTCACCCAGTTCGAGCGTTTTGGTAATCCAAGGGTTGACCGCAACACCAAGCCCAAAGGCCAGCGCCGAACCAATAACACCGCCCAAGAAGCCAATCCAAGCGGCTTCAAACCTAAACAGTCGACCGATGTCGCGCTTGTGCATGCCGAGCGCTTTCATGAGGCCAATCTCGCGAGTTCGTTGCAACACACTAATGTACATGGTGTTAATAATTCCAAACAACGAGGCAATGACCGCAATCGCGCCAAAGCCCGCCACGATACCACGGAGCACATCAATAATTTGTGTTAGGAACTTCTGCGTATCCTCAACGCTCAGCGCTTGGTAGCCATCAGCTATCAGCTTATCTTGTACGACTCTGAGCTTAGCTTGATCTTCACCGCCTTCAACGCGCACACTGGCTGCCATGAATTTTCGATAATTATCGGTGCCTTTGGTCGCAATATCGTTGAGTCGCATGGCGTCTTTATCGCCAATAAACATGTACAGTTCTGTGCCGGGCTGCGATGAGGTTGGTTTTTTCATAACCCCGGCGATCGTATACGTTTCTGTAACCGTTTTACCCTCGCCAAGCTTTTCAAAATCTGGCAGTGGCTGGCCTGGTTTTATAGTGAAATCTTCTGGATTGAATGGCTGACGAACTGCCAACGTCAGTTTTTTGCCAACCGCGGCTTCAGCATTTTCAAAACCAAGTACCTCGAGGAAGCCCTCCGGCAACAACACGCGCCTATTATCAAGTGGGCGTGGGATTTCTCCTGCTAACAGCTCTGGATTCCGGGCTGGGGCAAACGGCTGCACCGTCGCCACGTATTTTTTCTGACCAGGGCGCGTTACATACTGCAAATTGATATCAATGCCCGGCTGCACTGATTCGACACCATCCATTTTTTCTATTTTATTGATATCTTTTTGGGTTAAACGCTTGATCTGAGTTGCCGCGCCGGCCTCTGAGGAACCACTGCCAAAACTGGAATCGTATTCTTGCGGCTTGCTTGTATCTCCGCCGCCAAAAATTGCCTCGTCTTTAGCGACAGTCAGTTCTGCCGGATCAAAGTTATCGGAAATAATCTGATCAACGAACGACTGCGCGCCATTACTTGCAGCGAGCGTGAGCGTCAACGCAAACGTACCGACAGCAATCGCCAGTGCCGTCAAAAGCGTACGAGCACGTGCTTGGCGCAAACTACGCCCACTGCGGCGAATAATATCGCTGATATACATTATTTTTTACCTTTCGCGGCTGTCTTTTTGGCGGGTTTTTTGCTGCCAGTTTTTAAACCCGTCGTTTTTTCAATTTTGCCATCTTTTAGATAAATCTGAATCTGACAACGAGCGGCCATATCTGGGTCATGGGTCACAATTACCAGCGTACAACCTA
>CAYQXB010000030.1:0-5082 GCA_964421475.1 uncultured Candidatus Saccharibacteria bacterium | reverse complement strand
ATCATCAACGATTGCTTTAGAGTTAATCAATTCGATCAGGTATTTGATGATCTCAATGATATCCTCTTTGGTCAATACGCGAATGTCATCGCTTGTAGCTAAACCTAGTTTTTTGTTCAATCCAAACAGCAGATTGGTAATGTGATCGCCCGTCACGCTGTCGAGGTTTCCGGTTGGCTCATCAGCAAAAATCAGTTTTGGCTCGTTAATGATTGCTCGAGCAATTGCCAGGCGCTGCTTTTGACCGCCAGAAAGATTATTCGCTTTTTGATTCACTTTGCTTTCGAGCTCAACTTTTTTGAGCGCCTCGAGTACACGATGCTTGCGACTACGACGGCCAGTTTTGGCAATTTCGAGCGGCAACGCGACGTTTTGATAACACGTTTGATTGGCCTCAACAAAGAACGACTGAAAGATAAAACTCATCTCATTCGCCCGGAATTTATCCATCTTGCGCGCTTTCATATCGTGCAACACTGTGCCGTCGATGAGAATTTGCCCGTCAGTTGGGTGGTCTAAACCACTCATAATGTGCATCAATGTACTTTTACCCGAACCGCTCCGGCCAACAATGGCAACTGTTGCACCATCAGGAATCGAAAAATTAACATCGTCCAACGCTGTAAACGCCGCCTCTTTTTTGCCGTACACTTTTGAAATATTTTTAACGTCGATCAACGGATTATTCCTCAACCTTTACGTCTTGCCAGAAGGCAACGTAGTTCGAAAAATCTTTTTTGACCGTATCAATGGCGCTGGCTTTCGGTTCGGGATAGCTCCAGGCGTTGTCTTTGCTCCAACTGTCTTTTTCGCCGACATCAAAATACTGGCAATCGCCCTTCCATGGACAAGTGTAGGGCGTGTCGCTTTCGCGGAGGAATTCTTTTTTGACTGAAGCTGGCGGAAAATACCAGTTGCCTTCGATATAAATTAAATCGACCTTATCGGCCTCGGCAATGGTTTTCCCGCTCCAGATTGCTTTCATACCCTTATTCTAACTCATGGATGCGCTTATGGTCGAGACCAAAATAATGCGCCATCTCGTGCCAGAGTGTGCGACGAACCTGATCTTTGAATTGCTGTTCGTTCTCACTAATTTGTGCGATCGATCTCTTAAAAATGGTAATTTTATCTGGCAAAAGTGGTTGCATTCCGTTTCGGGCCGGCAGCGGAACTCCTTCGTATAACCCGAACAATAACTGATTACAGTGGAGTTTTAATTTTTCGCGCTGCTCTGGAGTTGGCTCATCGGCGTAAATAATCGCCACGTTTTCCATGCGCGAGGTGTACTTTTCGGGCAATGAATCCAACGCTTCAGAAATAATCACGTCGAATTCTTCGTCTGTTGGAACCTGCAAAATTAAAACTCCAAATTCTTGATGTTGCCATCGAGCTGCACGGCGTCGACACCCAAAATTTCTTCGTATAAATTGTGTGTTTTATCAATCGTATTCAGCACAAAAATCGGCTTTTTGAGCAAATACGCCAACGTAATCTCCATCAAAACATTGCCGCCAATATAGCCCGGTACGCCGTGCTTTTCGTCATTTACGACTAAGATCGCGTCACTAGCGCGAATTTCGTCAAAGTGTCCTTCCATGAGCTCGCGCTTCTTAGCGATTTTGCTGGGATCATCAATCCAAGTTTTGTAATGCGTCACGTCGAAGTCGTTGTTTTCGCGCATGATATGTGCGGTTTTCGGAATTCGAACTTCGTAACCCGCTGTTTCAAGCTCACTCATCAGCTCATTAACATGTTCGTAAAACGCGGCACTCGAACAAATCGCAATAATCTTTTTAGTTTTCAAGGCGGAGCCTTTCGACCAACCAATCTCGCGGCAGCATGCTCAAAAACCAGCCGGCGCGTGGGCCAGCGTTTTTGCCAATTGTCGCTTGGTAGAGTGTCTGGAACAACTCTTTTGGCTCGAGTCCGCTCGAATCTTTAAACTCATAGATTGCTTTATGAAACCACTCGCCATCGGCATCTTCTGGCGCTTTTTCGATCTTTGTCGCCAGATCAGCCAAGTACTTAGTTTGCACCTCGCTGAACTGCGTTTTATCAACTGATTCGGTCAGCTCAAACTTTACATCTTCGGGCGCAGATTTTTTGAGCCACTCATCAATAAATGCTAGTTCATTTTGAATGATTTCTTTCTGTCCGTGCGCCGTATCGGCATGTTCGGTGCGCGCAATAACCTCGATGGTTCGCTCTGGATCTTTCAGCGAGGCCTGATAACTGGCCACCAGGTGCGAGAACGGCACATTACTAACCGTCTGTTTTTCAACACCTGTCATGCAAAGTTCAACAAGCTGCTGTTCGGCCTCAGTTTTATCTGGTTTTGCCAAAAGTTCACTAAATTCATCCACCAAGCGAATCAGTGTTTCGCCGTCATCAAAAAACAGCATTTTATCGGGCGCATAGCGAATCACAAAGTACCACACGACTTCAGCCGGCAAGATCTTCAGCAGTTCTGCCGCCGTAAACGTATCACCTTTGCTTTTGCTCATCTTTTTGGTGTCGCCAGTTTTGTTTATAAAGTTGTATGGAACTGGTAACGGCGCTTCATAATCGAATACATCGCGAGCAATCGCAACTCCGGTATCGTAACTACCACCTTTTGTGGCGTGATCGCGTCCAAATGGCTCGGCCTTCACGCCAAGCAACCACCAGCGCGCCGGCCAATCGACGCGCCAACTTAGTTTGACTTCGCCTTTGTCGTACGAAACCTGTGCTTTTTGTTCGTTTTTATCAATGTAGGTGACGATCTTTTTATCAGTATCGATACTCGCGAATGGGCGGTTTTTTAAATATCCGTCTTCGATGACTTGAATTGGTGTCCATTGTTCATCAAGTTTTCGCCCCGAAACGTCTTCGAGCGCGCGCTTTATGGGTTCAATGTTTTCGAGGGATTTTTCAATCGCCGGCACAAAAAAGCCAGAACGATATTTTTCGTGAGCCCGAACTACTTCCATCTCGAGCCGCAAATCTTTAGCCGCTATCAGCAAATCGTTCAAAAAGTAATCAGCGTAGGTTTTGTCAGTTCCATCTGGTGACGGCACATCACAAAGCGGCATGCCTAGGTATTTTTCGAACTCGGCTGGCACATCGGCTGGCACTTTTCGAAACACATCCAAGTCGTCAACGATGTGCAGGTGACGCGCTTTTTTGCCCCGACGCCTTATCTCGCGAGCAATTACCTCAGCGGTCAACACTTCGCGCAGCGTGCCCAGGTGATACGTTCCCGATGGCGAAACACCCGACGACACCAAAATTTCGCCGTCTGGATTACGCCGAACAAGTTCATCTACGATTTTATTCAACCATTGCATCGGTATTTAGTATCGGTTATTTCGCCTCTGTAAGCAAGTGTGAGTTATCAAGTTGAGATTCTACTAAATCGGAATTTTCTTGGCCTCACGCCAAATTTCTTGAAAGTAGTTCACAAAAATCTCAATGGCGGCAGGGTTCTTAGTCATAATGCTAAATCGATTTTCGGTGTCTTCCGGGTCACTAAACGTCACGCAAACAGTTTGTTCGTCGATGAGAAAAAAATGAAATCCCCGTGGTTTGTTCAGATATTTTAGTCGTACGCCAGCTCGCAACCATTTGCTAATCACCAGTCGATTGCTGAGTTTCTTTTGCTGAATAATGTGATGGATACTTACGCCTCTGTTAATTGCAGTGCGCTGCGTTTGCTCCAAGCTATCCGAAAAAGCAATGCCGATCGAATAAATCCAAATATCGTATTTTGCCTTGGCGGCTACTTCGGCGTACGCATTATAGAGTTCCTGGCGACCCAAAATTATTCGTACATCCCCGCCCTTCGTTGCCGATTGTTTAATCAGTTGCTTGAGTTTCTTTTCTGTTTGCTGCAAGGACGCCGGCAGGCCTTCTTCAAGCGGCAATGGCTTGTATGTTATCGGCCTGCCGGGTAGCTTGCGAACCAGATTTTGCTTCTCCAGCGCATAGAATAATCGATAATGTGCCGATGGAAAATGCCCGGTGAACGTTGCGGCATTCTGCGCGGTTAATTTTTCTTTCATCAGCAGCAAATCATACAGCTCCACCGTATCATCACTTAGCCCAATCCGCTTTAAATACTCCACTTGCTGCCCATCCAGCTGTTTTACATTCATATTTTTCATATCACTATTTTAACAAATATTTGTTAAAATATACAATAAAATCATACTATTATTCTGTCCAATGAATTATTGTTGACTCGTGAGCTCAAGCAAAATGCAGCTTATACAAAGGAGTCACAATGAATGACCTCGACCAGCCTATCCCTTTCCCTTTTGAAAGGGATAGGGATCAAGAACGTAAGACAAAGTTCTCTCAACTTGCCGACACAGTTGGCAGCACACCACTTTATACTGTCGCCGAGCTAAACCCGGCACATGTATTCCAAAAACTGGAGTTTTTTAATCCGTCAGGCTCGCATTACGACCGAGTATATTTGCCCACTATTCAAGCACTCGAAGAAGAAGGCTTGATAAAACCTGGCGATGAACTCCGCGATATTACATCTGGAAGCGCTGGCATTTCGCTCAGTTGGGCTGGCAAATCCCTGGACTATAACGTTCGTATTACCGTTCCTAGTGAGCTCCCAGATGCACGCGTAGAGCCGATGAGCGCGTTTGGCGCAACAGTTGTGCGATGTGGTAGTGGCTATATTCAAGCTGCTAGTAAATTTCAGCGCAACGAGATACATCAGATGATTGCCAGCGGCTGGCAAAGAATTAAGTCGCAGGATCCTGGGATGAAAGCAATTGTTTTCGAAAAGGATGATCAACGCATATGCTACGTTAATCACTCCGAGAACAACATAAGTCCTCAATCATTTGCCTCAATTGGCAAAGAACTCATTCATGCTTGGCAACAACCAAAACCCTACGCGGTTGCGCTGGCAATGGGAAACTGGACCAGCATCGCTGGAATTGCGACGAGCATTCGTCATCAGTGGCCAGATACACGTATTGTGGGTTATGAAGGCGATAATCGTACAATTCACAATAATTATGGTACTACTGTTGACGGTGTTTCGTTTCGGTTTAAAGACCCTTCACTCGTCGATGAGCA
>CAYQXB010000029.1:0-8217 GCA_964421475.1 uncultured Candidatus Saccharibacteria bacterium | reverse complement strand
CGAATCGAACCACCGGTGTCAGTTCCAAGCGCAAATGGCGCTAGACCGAGCGCTGTTGCCGTGGCCGAACCACCTGACGAACCGCCTGGCACGCGGGTTTTGTCGTGCGCATTTTTGGTGGTAAAAAAGTCGGAATTTTCGGTGCTCGACCCGTGTGCAAACGCATCAAGGTTTGCTTTGGCGACGCAAATTGCGCCCTCAGCTTCGAGTTTTTCAATCGCCGTCGCTTGATACGGCGCTTCAAACGGTTTTAAGATATTGCTGGCCGCGGTTGTTTTACTCCCGAAAGTAAGAAAATTATCTTTGGCAATAAACGGAACGCCGGCTAGGCGACCTGGCTCTTCACCAGCTTTAATTCGCACGTCAATTTCTTGGGCCCGTTTCAGCGCTCGTTCTTTAGTTAGCGAGATGATTGCTTTGTAATCTTCGTGCTTGTCGATCAGATCCAGCGACTTTTCAACATTTGCAACCGCCGAAACCTCACCGCCAGCAACTGCTGCGGCAATTTCTTCGATTGAGCCCCAAGCACCCATTAGCCCAAGACTCGCTTTACTTTAATGTAGTTTTTGTCGGTCGCGGGCGCATTCTTTAATAGCTCCTTAGTTGATTCTTTGTAATCAATAATTTCGTCTTTGCGCGTCACATTCTTGAGCCCTGTCACTTGTGTGGTCGGCTTTAAATCATCGGTATTAACTCTTGAGAGCTGTTCGACATACTTCACAATCGCCGTCAGTTCATCAGCGTACTTTTTGAGTTCGTCCTCGGTCAACTGCAAACGTGATAATCGAGCCAACTTTAAGACATCTTGGGGTGTGAGATCTGCCATATAGGAGCTAATTATATAAGAAGTTGGCAACTAATTCTATTCTTCTTTACAAACATGCAGGTTAGGCATACGATAAACGTAAGCGGTCTTTTCAAAAAGACTACAAAAGGACAGGCATGGCAAATCCGGACGTATACCAAGTTGGCATGGAATGTGCTCCTCCGGGGGAGCCGCAATTACATGTCGTCACGTCCGAAGAGCCACGCGAACAAGACCACGCAACGCCCGCTAAACTTGCAGCGGGCGTTTCATTTGCTAACTCGCCTGATGACCTACCCGTTGAATGGCAAGATCGCCTCCGCTGGGCAAACAAGCATTGTCGTCTGCCATCCGAGACGCCTGAGCCAGCAACAACGACCCTGGTGCACGGGCGAGTGTTTGTCGATAACGAATTACTGGAGTATACCGGAGAATTCCCTCATGAACCCATCAGCAGCACTATAAATATTGTCTTTGGAGGTTTTGGCGGCTTTAAGCGAACTTCTCGCGGACTCCGACATGAGCTTGCGCGCCGCGGTGAAGCCAGTGTCACCTTTGAGCAAATTAGAGCCGACAAGCGCAGTAACGCCGAGCGACTACTCCGCCCACAAAAAGCCCACGTCGATGTGGTTGAAGCGGTAGCTTATGATATTGCCAGCAATACTTCCAACCAAAACCGTGTGCCAGAAAAACAAACGTACGGCGGATTTATGCGGTTTGCGGCTATTCCTCACTCAATGTCAGGGCTGCCAGCAATGCGGTTTGCCGCGCGGCACCCGGACAAGGTAGAGGGAGTTGTCGAAGTTCAGGCAGTTGGTAAGCGCTCGCCAAGCCTTGATCAACTTTTATTTTCGATTCCAACTGGTCTTGCGGCCGCCGCCCAGCATGAGTTTATTCCTTATATTTCGGGTGATGCCATTGACCGAACCCCGCGCAATGCCTGGCGCGCAATTCGCTATTACGGGCAAAATCCAATCCGCACGCTCGGCGAGATGGCATCGTGTGTTTTTGAAAGCAACCTTGAGCAAACTGAAAAAGTTCGGGCTAGCGGACGTTATGTCGCTTACCTGGCTGGTCAGTATGACATCTTAGTACCGCGCACTGCGCATATTGCTGAGCTGGTTGATCTATACCAAGTTATGCCGCTTGGACACCTGGGACCACAACACCGAGCCGGCAAAGTAGCGGACTATATTGTTGCCGCTCAACAACAGTTCCGCTTGGCAGTGTAAGGCTTTATTTATTCTTTTCGAGCTTTTGTTTGATTTCTTCGATGAGGTCGCGCAGGTCGGCGGCTTTTTCAAATTCTAGGTTTGCCGCGGCCAAATCCATCTGTGACGTCAAATCGCGAAGCAGGGTGCCGTACTCATCGGCCGGGATTTTATTGAGGTTGAGTTTTTTCTTGTCTTCTTTTTGGGATCGCGGCAAGGTGTTTTCTTCGATAGCTTTGGCGATGCCTTCTGGTGTAATGCCATGCTTGTTGTTATACGCCTCTTGAATGGTGCGGCGACGATTTGTTTCATCAATTGCCCGCTGCATGCTACCGGTAATATTATCGGCGTACATAATTACGTGCCCGTCAATGTGCCGTGCGGCGCGACCAATCGTTTGGATGAGTGCTGAATCACTGCGCAGGAACCCTTCTTTGTCGGCATCTAAAATTGCCACTAAACTAACTTCCGGCAAATCCAAACCTTCGCGGAGCAGATTGATACCGACCACTACATCGTACGTTCCCAGCCGAAGATCACGCAAAATATCGGTGCGTTCCAGCGTATCAATATCACTGTGTAAGTACGTGACTTTGATGCCGATTTCTTTCAGATAATCCGTGAGGTCTTCGGACATGCGTTTGGTTAGTGTTGTTACCAAGACGCGCTGGCGCTTTTCGACTGTGCCCCGGATTTCTTCGATCAAATCATCGACCTGACCTTCAACGGGGCGGACTTCGATTGGCGGATCAAGCAGACCAGTTGGGCGAATTACTTGTTGAGCTGGCTCGGGCGTTCGACCAAGTTCATACGGACCGGGCGTAGCACTGACGTAGACGATACGATTTACGTGTCGTTCAAATTCGGTAAACGTTAGCGGACGGTTGTCGAGTGCGCTTGGCAAACGGAAACCATGCTCTACCAACACTTCTTTGCGCGCACGGTCACCATTGTACATCCCGCGGATTTGCGGCATAGTCATGTGCGATTCATCAACGAACATCACAAAATCATCCGGGAAATAATCTAATAAAGTTGCGGGCTGTTCGCCCGGTTCGCGGTCCGTCAAATACCGGCTGTAGTTTTCGATGCCTTTGACAAAACCCGTTTCTTCCAGCATTTCTAAGTCAAAATTAGTGCGCTGAGCAATGCGCTGCGCTTCGAGTAATTGCCCGTGTTTTTTAAAATACTTGAGCCGATCGTCAAGCTCTTGTTTGATATGTCCCAGCGCAACTTTTAATTTATCCCCAGGCGTAACATAGTGACTGCTCGGGAAGACGCGAATCGATTCTGGTGTTCCGAGCACCTCGCCCGTTAATGGGTCGATCTTAATGATGCGCTCAATCTCATCCCCAAAAAATTCGATGCGGTAGCCAACTTCTTCTGATGCGGGGAAAATATCCACCACATCGCCGCGCACCCGGAAGGTTCCGCGGTGAAAATCCATATCGTTTCGTTGGTACTGAATATCAGTAAGCCTGCGGAGCAATTTGTCACGCACCACGCGCTCGCCCTTTTTTATATCAACCGACAATGTATTGTAATCACTCGGCGAGCCAATGCCGTAAATGCAACTAACGCTGGCCACAATGATCACGTCGCGCCGGGTTAAGAGCGAATCAGTGGCTGCGTGGCGCAAGCGATCAATTTCTTCGTTAATCTGACTGTCTTTTTCGATGTACGTATCACTGCGCGGAATGTATGCCTCTGGCTGATAATAATCGAAGTAGCTCACAAAATAATGCACCGCATTGTTCGGAAAGAATTGCTTGAACTCGTTATACAGCTGCGCCGCCAGCGTTTTGTTGTGACACAACACCAACGTCGGCTTCTGCGTTTCTTGAATAATATTGGCCATCGTAAACGTCTTGCCAGAACCCGTCACTCCCAGCAGCGTTTGCTCCTTTTCGCCCTTACTCAAACCCTCGCACAACTGCTTAATCGCCGTCGGCTGATCACCAGTCGGCTTGTATTTTGATTCTAGTTGAAATGCAGTCATCCTAGTATTGTAGCAAAAGGACTTCCATATTTCCTCAGCAGACAATTGTTGAACAAATGCCTGACCATCTGTGTTTCACGTTTTAGCCGCGTTTTTTCTTGGTTTTGTTTTCGACAAACCAGAATTGATCACGGTTTTTGTACTGGTTCAAAATATCTTCGTATGATTTTTCTAAAATCGTTTCGACTTTTTCTACTAGCTTGGCCGGGTCAGAGTCATAGACCACCAGCGTGCGATGTGGAGCTTCGAGGACTTCCATGAGCTGCGGAATTAAATCTGCTGCGCCGCCGGAACCGGTCAAAACGCCGCAGGGTTTGCCGGCTTCAATGGCCGAGATAAACTCGTGCAAACTGCCAAACCGCCCACCAACGGTAATCACCGCATCGCTACTTTGCACCAAGTACAAGTCGCGGCCAACGTACTGCATACCGGTAAAATTTATAAAGTCGAACTGCTCGAATGGTAAACGATACTTGCGCAAGTGTTCGCGCAAACTGCCGGCTGGCGAAAATCCAATACTCATGCCACCGGCACTTTTTGCACCTTTGGCCGCATAAAATGGCAGCCCAACCGTTGCACCGGTGGTTAAAATATGCCCGTGTTTGGCAATTTCTCGACCAAGTTCCATGGCCTCAGCTGCTGAGTCATTGACGGTTTCGCCGGCCGCCGCACCTGACACACAAATAGTAAACCGCAGTTGGTGACTGCCTTTGCGGCCTTCAGACGGATATGGATCTGGTTGAAACAAATAACTCATAGGCCGGGCTTTAAATCCTCGGGTTCAATCATGTCGTTATCAAGTTGGTTTAAGATTTGCTCTTCTAGTACCGATTCGCCCATGTAGCGAATAAAAATCTCGTTCCAAAGACTTTCGCGAAAATGATAAACATAACGTTTTTCGAACGGCTCCTCATTAGAGTACGCAAACGCAATATCCATAAAATTAAAGGCAACCGGGTCAACGCCTTTTCGTATTGGACGCGCCACGTAATCAAGATCTTGCCAAAACTCCAGCTTTGGGTCGAGTTCGTACAGCGCTTCTTCAGCTTTTCGCCAGTGTAAATCCTCTGGCTGAACATGCGGCTGAAACGCCTCCGGATGTGATTTGCCTTTATGTTTGCCTAAATATTGTTGAATAACCCGCCAGTGAATATTCTGGCCAGCCATGACCGCCGCGGTGCTTTTGTCGGCGTTGAGCGTATCAACGACCTCGGCACCAAAATGCGGATGTGTCGATTTAAGCTTAAAAAACGCGCTGTACAGACGAATCTCATTTATGTAATGAAACAGCAGCGACATAGTTTTAAGCGGCAGCCCGCGCATGCGCTCGCGCTTCATGGGCAGCACCACAATCACGCCCAGTTCTTTGGTGTGAGTAACATTGTGCAACTTTTTCTTGGTAAATGCATCGGCAAGATCCGCCCATTTGTCGTGATCCAAAACAACAATCGATATACTGCGCTCTTCGAAATCTGTCGGCTTAACCGTCTTGAACAACTCGTTGTATTTCATCAGCCAGTCCGCGCCTTCTGAGAATCGCAGTGCGACGTACATTTCGTCGAACGGTTCATTTTTGAGCATACTGTCGATTGATCGGTAGCCCAAATGCTTCATCATCGCTTTTGGCGGCATTTTCTTAAGCAATTTTTTGGCAGCCGAACGTTTGAGCACCCAACACTTCTTGGGAGTTTTGGACGCTTTGACAATCTTGACCATTGCCGGCACCAGATCTCTAATCACGTCGTGGTTCGGTTCAAAACCCAACAGTTCTTTGGTAATACGACGGTTGTCTTCGGCAACGCGGTTTTCGAGCGCATGGTATAACTCTTGCGCCGTAGTGTCCGTGGCATCCAGGTCAAGCTCTTTGGTTTTGAGTTGTACTTTACCCAAAATTTCGGCGGTTAGGCGTACGTCAACACCCGGTCGACCACTTGCTTTTTCGAGCTGTCGTAAACTCAACGAAAACATTGGCTCCTCGGCTAGTAATAACTCCGATAATATCCTGCTCATTTAGCTAAAGTTTAGCATAAGCAGCATTGGTTTGGAATGACGAACAAGGAACAAACGCACAGATTCCTGACTACAGATCACTGACTACTTTTATAGGTTGGTGACTTTAATCGCCATTTTATGTACACCGCGCGCGCCGCGAATAATGCCGGTCTTGGCGCCAAGCTGCATTACAACGCTGGTTGAGTTGGCGCTGGCATAAGTCAGCGCCCGTTCAATCGATTCGCCCTCGGCAATCATGGACACAAAACCACTACTAAACGCGTCGCCAGCACCAAGGCGATCAACAACTTTTACATCGGCGTACATACCAGCGTGAAATAAATGCGTGCCGTCAGTCGCGTATGATCCGCGTGGTCCGTCGGTTAACAGTGCGATTGGTACTTGTTTGGCGGCTTCTTTTAATAGCTCTTGCGGCTTTTTGCCTTTGTACAGTTGCTGCATTTCTTCTTTGTTGAGGCTCAAAATATCGACGTCATCTAAAATATCTTTGAGTTGCTTCAGGCGTTCAAGCTCGAGCTTGCCGGGATTCACCGCCACCTTTATACCGCGCTTTTTTGCATACTTGATTGCTGTTTTGAGCGCCGCCGTGTCGCCGCTCAGCGAACTAATGTACATCCAATCGGCGCGCACGTCGTGAAAATCTTCCTCTTTTAAATCGTAACTTTCGGATGCGCCGCGATAAACAAGCACCGTGCGTTCGCCATTTGGTGATAGCAAAATTGTCGAATAGCCGGTGCCGAGCTCGTCATCCAGTTTTACCAACGACGTGTCGATGTCTTCTTTATGCAATGCTTCGAGCACCACTTTACCCGAAATATCGTCACCGACCTTACCGATAAAACACGTGTGCAACCCAGCCCGAGCAAACGTTACTGCGGCGTTTGTTGCCCCGCCACCAGTACTGATCAAAACTGAATCAAGTTCGTTCTTGCTGCCGAGTTCAAACTCCTGCACCAACTCGCCATCCTCTTTATGCGGCTTGAGGGCCTTGCCCTGCAAAAAAACATCTTGAACAGCAGCACCAAGTGCAATTATTCTTTTGCTCATTTGTTTCGACTTTTTTTCATGGCTTATTCTACGCGGGCTTTGCCAGCCGAATTAAAGACGTCAATTTTACTCTCAACAACTTTTTGCACTTCACCAATGACCGCACCCATCAATTTTACAACCGCGAACTCGTCTTCGTTTTCTTTCAAAACTTTTTCGAGTGTGTTTCGATACGCTACGCGCATGTCTGAGTTGATATTAACTTTTTGTACACCGACTTTCACGGCTTCTTCAAAATAATGGCCCGGAGTTCCGCTGCCACCGTGCAAACTTATATTGCAATCAATGGCCTTGCGGATTTCTTTTAATAACTCAATGTCCAATTGTTTCGGCACCGGATACTTGCCGTGCAGGTTGCCAATCGCCGCGGCGAAGGTATCAATACCGGTTGCTTGGACGAACGCTTTGGCACTTTCTGGCGTAGTAAATGTTTTTCGAATTTCGGCGTAGTTGATTTTTTCTTTGTGTAGGTTTGAGCTGCCGCCAAAATAATGTGGCTCACTTTCAACCAGCGCGCCAGTTAGCTTGGCGGCGTCAACGACTTCGTGAGTTTTGGCAATGATTTGTTCGTCAGTTGCATCGTGATTTGCCTGCGAAATATCAATGTGAATAAACTCAAAGCCGGCTTCGATAGCCGCAATGGCGTCCTCGACGCTCGGACTGTGATCAAGGTTAATGTACATTTCGACTTTGTACTGCGCTTTGTAGTTTTCGACTAAATCGCGAATATTATCAAGCCCCAGCGCGTCAACTTCGCCCTTGCTAAGCTCCACTAAAACAGGCGCATTCTTAGCTTGGGCGGCACGAGCTACAGCAATAAGAGTTTCTTGGTTGTCGAGATTAAATGCACCGACGGCAAACTTTTCTTTGCGAGCCCGATCCATAAGTTCGCGGGCGTTGGCGCAGTTTTCGCGTATTTGGCGCAGTGTTAGTGGCATACTACTTATCCTCCATTAGGCTGTGTACTTCAACAATGATGTGTTCGGGTGTTAGACCGAAGTGTTTGAACAATTCTTCGGGCGCGCCGGATTCGCCGAACCGGTCTTTCACGCCGATGCGCCGCAGCGGCGTTGGATGATGTTCGCCCAAAAGTTCGGCAACTGCGCTTCCCAGGCCGCCGTTAATTTGATGCTCTTCGATGG